>PATJ01000025.1 GCA_002713545.1 Acidimicrobiaceae bacterium | reverse complement strand
TAAAGAGGGATCATCTACTTCTTCAGCCGCACTTGCAACTTTTGTCAAACCACCATATGAAACAAAAACTAGACCTATGACTGAAATAAGTCCAGAAAAACCTTCTGTAAAAAATGGATCAAGATTAGATTTGCTCTATACCTTGTTTTTGNGTTTCAAAAAGACCNTCTGTGAGAAACCAAGCCATAANCGTNAGNACAAAAACGACNAAAAATAANTGGATTGAACCNCTAACTTTNGAACCGACAACATTTACAAAAGTGAAAAAAGCTATTAAAANTAAAGCTACNGCTTTACCATTTAAATCGAAGATTAAAACCAAATAAGCGCTCATACCAACTAATGCAAAAGCGTCTTTTAACACTAGGGAAAGCCAGGTTCCAATCCCAGCAATAGTTCCTATCGAGGGACCCAAAGCTCTTTCTAAAAAATAATACGCGCCTCCTGCTTTAGGGAGTGCAGAAGACAACTCTGCGACACTCAACATGGCAGGAATAGCCAGTAAGCCAGCAATCAAATAAGCCAAAATTGCTGATGGGCCTGCTTTAGCTGCCGCCAAACCTGGTAAAAGAAATAGGCCNGATGAAAGCATCGCTCCCGTTGACAAAGCGAAAACATGACGCAAAGCAAGTGATCTGGTTAACTTACCCCTATTATCTGCCTTCATAAGAAAACCCTAGACTCCTCGGTTTATTCTCCAAAATTGAAAGTTTGAAAAAAATCTAATAAAAGTGCGTTGGTTGAATCAGGATCTTCCTGTTGAATCCAGTGTCCTACATTAGGCAAAATAACAGAATTAACTAGATTTGGAAGAGTAGATGAAAATCTTGAAATACTTCCTGCGCCCCAAATTGTAGGNCCATCTTTTTCCCCTCCGATAAATAATGAGGGTTGTATGAGAGGTGCCTCNTGATGCATCCTGAGATCATTCCAATCAAGGTCAACACACCTGTACCGATTAAGGGGGCCTGTAAAACCTGATTTTTCAAACTGTTCGACATAAAAATGTAAATCATCTGGAGTAAGCCATGAACGGGGAGATTCGGGAAATTTAAAACGGTCTTTAAGTTCCCCTCCCGGAGAAACAAAACCCATCGAACCTTCACCATCTGNAAGTTCAGGAGCATCCCCAGAAGCAGTGAAATAAAANCCTTCTAGCCACTTNGCCGGATTTTGAGAGATTTCCGCCTCTGCTCTTCCTGNTTCTTGAAAGTACTCAATATAGAATTCTTCTTCCCCCCCCAAAGCCCTAAAAAAGTCAGAGGGTCTGCTATCGCCTCGAGGTGTATATGGAACAGAAAGTAGAGCGATACCTTTAAAAATATCTGGCCTAAAGGATGCTGCGGCTGAAGCTATGGGTGATCCCCAATCATGCCCAACGATTAAGGAAAAGTCTTCGCCTAAAGTTTCAACAACCCCCACACAATCTCCTGCGAGGTGAACAAGTCGATATTCATCAATTGCTTTCGGAGCATAAGAAGATCCATATCCCCGAACATCTATTGCTACAGCCCTATAACCAGCATTGGAAACAGCATCTATCTGATGNCTCCATGAATACCATGATTCAGGGAAGCCATGGACGAAAAGAACCATAGGTCCTTCTCCCGCTTCGGCAACGTGGATATTCACGCCGCGAATATCGACCTCATATTGCTTCAAACCTTTAATTTCGNTCATCTTCACCCTCCTTAATGTTCATCATCTCTTGGAGACTCTCTATCTGTATTCCTTTTAGTACCTGTCCTCGATCAAAAACTTCAGTGACTATAAAATTACATCCAGAAATAAGAGCTGCTTCAATTGTTATAGCTTCACGCATTTCAACATCCAAACTTGTTTGCGTTTCTGTAGCGGCCAAAACTAAATCTGAATCAAGTTGCACAACCGTCAATTCGGTCAAATCATTTAAAGCTTGCTTGGCCGTAACTGTTTCGAGGTTTCGATTAAAACGACTAGTCACTTCTTCATAAAAATCTGCTATNGACAAAGCCGAAGTTACCAGAGTTGCATTATCGACATCACCGATTAAGTTTCTAGCTGCAGCTTGTTCGACTGGCGCGCTGTCATCAAAAAGCTTTACTAAAACTGAGGCATCAATAAAAACTCTGTTAATCAAAATCTTTACTTCTATGTATTAGATGAAGAAGCAGCAGATGCTATAGAAAGTGCAACGAGTCTTTTACGAGCATTTATTGCAAGATCGGAAGAAGANTAACCCTCTATTAATTGCCTAACAACAGCATTAACCGACGTGCCTTGCTCCGCAGCACGNACTCTAGCTCGACGAAGCAAGTCTTCATCGATCGCCAATGTCAAATTAGTCATATTTAAGTGTAACACTTAATATGTGTTACACGTATNNATTAAGAGTACCGATANATATTACTTAGCTTTAAAATCGCAAAAACGGATAACTTCTGGTAGACATTCCATCAACTCTTAAAACATTCGATTTAAGAAAAGAGAGAGAGAAAAATGACTATTGGCCCCGGAATGCATGTAGACGATCCCAGTGATGACTCATTAAATCTTGCAATGTCTGAATCAGCACGACCCCTTTATGAAGCAGTNAAGAAATTCATTACAGATGAGGTTGAACCAATAACCGGACAATTCTATGAACTTGGAGAAGACCGTGAAGATCGCTGGTCCTATACAGATGCCCAACTAGAACTTTTGGAAAGTGTAAAAAACAAAGCACGTTCTATTGGATTATGGAATTTTTTCCTACCGGACGATGAAACCGGTCAAGGACTTTCAAACCTAGATTACGCATATATAGCAGCTGAACTTGGACGAAACCCATTAGCTTCTGAATCACTAAATTGCAGCGCACCCGACACGGGAAACATGGAGGTTCTAGAACGCGTAGGCACTCCCGAACANAAAGAAATGTGGTTGAAACCTCTACTAAATGGTGAAATTAGATCTTGTTTCGGAATGACCGAACCTGGCCTTGCCTCATCAGATGCAAAAAATATCGCCACACAAGCAGTACTGGATGGTGACGAATGGTTGATAAACGGTGAGAAGTACTATATTTCTGGTGCCGGTGACCCTCGCTGTAAAATAATGATTTGCATGGTCCAGACAAATCCAGATGGACCTCCACACAGGCGTCAATCGCAAATTCTAGTTCCGATGGATACTCCCGGAGTGAACATAATCGGACCTATGCATGTTTTCGGTCAAGATGATGCCCCACATGGGCACATGCACATCCACCTCGACAATGTAAGAGTGCCTAAAGAAAATATGCTACTTGGAGAAGGACGGGGCTTTGAAATATCTCAACTACGACTCGGACCCGGTCGAATACACCATTGCATGCGATCTATAGGNGCTGCGGAAAAAGCTTTAGAATTAATGGCGACGAGAGGCTTATCGCGGGAAGCATTCGGAAAGAAAATCGCTCAATTAGGTAAAAATGTCGAACTAGTGGCACGCGCAAGAATCGAAATTGAGGCTTGTCGCTTAATGGTATTAAGAGCAGCGAAAGCCATGGACACCATGGGAAATGCTGAAGCACGTATTTGGGTTAGTGCTGTGAAAGCAATGGTCCCCGAAAAAGTCTGCAACATTATCGATGAAGCAATTCANGTTCACGGNGCNACTGGTATTTCACAATGGACACCATTAGCTGGCATGTACACAGGCCAAAGGACTCTTCGCCTAGCAGATGGACCGGATGAAGTTCACCACTTTGTCGTTGGGAGATTTGAACTTGCAAGGTATGGAGATGATGAAATAGAGAAAAGTGTCTATAAGCCTGTCAGCGAGCAGATTACTCCCGGATCTTCGAATGGAAGATGAATCCCGACAGGCAAAACAAGCAACTGAATTTACCAAAAAAGAAAATGAAGATTTCCAAAAAAGCCTCCCACCGGATGATGGAACTGATGCTGCCAATGTGGCGAAAGGTTTCATAGCAACTAGAACCAACCCGATTATTGAAAAACTTGAACCGAATGCTTGGCAACCCATTTCGTGGGATCTTTCTAAGTCGGATTTTGTTAAAGGGGAATCACCTGAAACTGTCAATCCTTCTTTATGGCGTCAAGCTGGTTTGAATGCCCAACATGGTCTTTATCAAATTTGCGAAGATTTCTATCAAGTTCGAGGCTTTGACACTTCAAACGCTACTTTCATTCGCGGAAAAACCGGGTGGATAGTAATCGACCCTTTAACTACGGCTGAAACAGCTGCTGCTGCTTATGAACTTGTGACAGAGCATCTAGGGTTCCGTGAAATAAGCGCCTTCATCTATACCCACTCTCATTTGGATCATTATGGTGGCATTCTTGGGATGATCGAAAGGTCTCGCATCGAAGAGGGAAACATTCCGATCGTTGCCCCTGAAGGTTTTCTACGTGAAGCAGTTGCAGAAAACGTAATAGCGGCACCTGTAATGGGAAGACGCGCTACTTACCAATTTGGCATGCTTTTGCCTTGGAATGAAAAAGGGCATGTTGATCAAGGATTAGGTAAAGGCATTCCTACTGGTTCATCAGCTTTGGTTCCTCCAACAATTGAAATAACTGAGACAGGGCAAGAACTTGTTCTAGATGGGGTGAAAATAGAATTCCAATTAACGCCTGAATCTGAGGCGCCAGCTGAAATGCATTTCTTTTTTCCGGAATATAAGGCTCTGTGTATGGCTGAAAATTGTTCCGGTACTATGCATAACGTTTTAACTCTTAGAGGTGCACTGGTAAGAGATTCACTTCAATGGAGCAGATATATAGACGAAGCCCTTGATCGTTGGGGGGATTCGTCAGAAATTGTTTTCGCTAGCCATGGTTGGCCTCATTGGGGGAAAACTGCTGTAAGAGGTTACTTAACGCGTCAAAGAGACTTATACAGATGGTTGCATGATCAAGCGATGCGCCTAGCTAATCTTGGCTACACACCAAATGAAATTGCTGAGCAGGTATCTTTGCCTCCAGGGCTCTGGGATGACTATATGTGTCATGGTTACTATGGAACAGTTAGTCACAATGTCAGAGCCGTTTATCAGAGATATATCGGATTTTATGATGGGCATCCTTCCAGTCTTGATCCCTTAACCCCTGTAGAAGCAGGAAAAAAGTATGTCGATTTTATGGGGGGGATTGAAGAACTCATAGAAAAAGCAAGAAATGCTTTTGAATCAGGTGACTACAAGTGGGTAGCTGAGGTTTTAAGACATGCGGTCTTCGCTGATCCGGAAAACGATGGCGCCAGGCTATTGCAGGCAGATGCTTTTGAACAACTTGCTTATCAAGCGGAATCCGGACCATGGCGTGATATCTACTTAACTGGAGCTCAAGAGCTAAGAAATGGAAGTATCGACGTGCCCGTTCTTCAACGCCCACGCCTAGAAGTAGCAANAGGCATGACATTGGGCCAGATATTTGATTTTCTAGCAGTAAAGGTGGACGGGAATAAAGCTATAAAACTAAGTCCGATGCTTGTTCACTGGTCTTTTACAGATACAGGTGAAACAGCACAGCTTGAATTATCAAATGGCACTCTTCACTCTAAAATCGTAACTTCTTCAGAAAGTTCAGAAATATCGCTTAGATCTTCGCGAAATGTTCTGGAAGAGTTAATTTCAACGGAGTACTCACTTCTGCAAGCAATAGACGAAGAAAGAATAGAAGTTCAAGGCGAAACCGAAAAAATATTGCAATTCTGGGAAACTCTGACCAATTTTCCTCTATTTTGGCCAATTATCGAACCTTAAATCACANAGTGCCAAATATTACAGTTGGCAAGATGCAAGATGCTCGTAACCTCAAAATGTGAGCGCTACAAATCGACTNGCACGAATTTCTCTTTCAGTTACNTTTGTTTTAATTGGCATTGGCGGCTTCACCCGCGGTAGTGGAAGCGGATACGGATGTTCCGACAGNTGGCCCTTGTGTGAAAATGGCCTGTTAGGTGGTTTACTACCTCGAGGCGAATACCACATGGTCGTTGAATGGTTACACAGNTGGGTAGCAGCAATCGTGGGAATTCTGATTTTGTTAACGGCTATAAGTATTAGAAAAAACTTTCGCAACAACCAACTGGCTAAGCGTCTTTCAGTAATTGCAGTTGTAGCGGTAGTGATACAAGCAATGATTGGCAGAAGCGTAGTTAAAACAGATTTAGAATCTGACCTTGTAGCTATACACCTAGCTATCTCAATGGTGGTAATAGCTTTATTGGCAGTAATTGTGATCGTTGTATCAAGTAATAAAAACGAAAATTTAGAGGTAACCGGTGATGCAGACTGGAGTCGCCTTCTCGCTTTTGGAGCTTTTGGTTCATACGCACTGCTGTTGTTAGGTGCATATGTCCATAACAGATACTTTTCCGGTTGGCCTCTTGTAAATAATCAATTAAAACCCGAGCTCTCAGATCACTATACGTTTGTTCATTACCTCCACAGACTTGCGGCAGGAATAGGAATTTTTTATATTGCATATTTGATTTCTAATGCTAAAAAAAGACAACGACCAAAAAAAGAAAAACTTCTAATCCATCTCGCTGGAGCCGCATACGGAATAAACGTGATATTGGGTGGAGTTCATGTTTTCACTGAAGTTAGCTCCAGCGGAGTTGTAACTGCTCACTTATTGGGTGCCTGCGCTGTATGGGTTTTGCTAATTGCTTCAACAACTATGGCACGTTTTGGTATAACTCTTTCTAAAAATTAAAAGCTTTAACAATCTACGTGTATGTATATTCGTGGTCCTTCTGGCAGGATGATTTTATGAATGGCAACGAAATCAATTGGGAAAACTTGCGCATCAAAGCAAAAGAGGTGGCAAACAGGGCGTATGCCCCTTATTCCAATTTCCCCGTTGGTGCAGCTGGATTGACTGATAGCGGGGAAATTGTNACTGGCTGTAATGTCGAGAATGCTTCAATTGGTCTAACTCTCTGTGCTGAATGCGGCATGATAAGCGAATTACATAAAANGAATGCTGGGAAATTAATCGCTGCCGTGGCATCAAATCCTGAAGGCGAAGCGTTAGCCCCGTGCGGTCGTTGCCGTCAACTTCTCATAGAAGCAGGGGGGAAAGAATTAATTGTTGATGGACCTGGTGGGCCTAAATCTATAGTTGATCTTCTGGTAGATCCTTTTACAGTAGACGACCTCAAGGATCGCAACAGGTAGANATCCAATGGATGCCATAGAAATAATTCAAACTAAAAGAGATGGTGGTGTTTTAACAGGAGAACAAATCAATTGGTTTATAAAAAACTTCTCTGAAGGTGGCTATATACCAGACGAGCAAGCAGCTGCTTTAGCAATGGCAATCTTTTTCAATGGAATGGAGCCTGAAGAATTAACTAATTGGACAAGAGCAATGGTTGATTCNGGTACGACTTTGGATCTAAGCAACGTCGGTAAAAAAACAGTTGATAAGCACTCAACCGGAGGTGTCGGAGACAAAGTTTCACTTATTCTCGTACCGTTAATCGCCAGCTGTGGCTTAGCCGTTCCTCAGCTATCTGGTCGTGGATTGGGTCACGGCGGGGGAACTCTAGACAAAATGGAAGCGATACCTGGTTGGACTGCTTCGCTAGGTGAAGAAGAGATGCTAACGCAACTCCGTGAAATTGGAGGAATTATTGCGGCCGCTAATGAAAATATAAACCCTGCGGACAGACGTCTATACGCTTTGCGAGACGTTACCCACACGGTTGACTCGATTCCTCTGATTGCAAGTTCAATAATGTCAAAAAAAATTGCGGAAGGAACAGAAGCTCTGGTTTTGGATGTAAAAACTGGCTCAGGAGCTTTCATGGTCAGCTTTGAACAAGCTCGTTTATTAGCTGAAACAATGGTCGAACTGGGTGAAAATTCAGGAATGAGAACTGTTGCCTTAATTACTTCAATGGAAACTGTTTTAGGTAATTCTGCTGGTAATGCTCTAGAGGTTTCAGAATCTATCGAAGTTCTAGAAGGGGGAGGACCTGAAGACATTATTGAAGTCACCTTGGCGTTAGCGCAGGAAATGCTAGAACTTTGTCAAGTAGATTTAGACCCTAGAGAAATTCTTACATCTGGAAAACCAAGGGAGGTCTTCGAAAAAATGGTTTCAGCTCAGGGGGGTGACTTGTCAAAGGGACTTCCNGTAGCAAAATACAAAAAAACTGTTGATGCTTTAGATACTGGCTACCTGAGTAAATTGGACTGTCGTTCTGTAGGTTTTGCTGCCTGGCGGTTGGGGGCAGGACGAGCCAAAAAAGAAGACCCCGTTAGCCCTACTGCCGGTGTAGTCTGCATGCACAAGCCAGGTGACTATGTCACTAAAGGGGAACCTATTCTAGAACTCCATGGAGACAAAGAAGACTGTTTTGATTCTGCTATAGACGCTCTGGAGGGTGCCATCGAAATATCAGACTCTCCACCAGATGAATTGTCATTAATTATTGACAAAATTTCTATCTAAAACTATCTGCCTACTGGATGCCATACCGTTTTCATTTCTAANAAATCAGAAATTAGTTCTAAACTTTCTTCCTCTACTTTTCGTGAGATGACACGCTTAACGTTTAAAGAAGCCTCTTCAAGTAGGGTGCGATCAGTTTCAGGACTAATTCCACTTATATCAACTGCATTTACATCCATGTGTCCAATCATCCATGGAAGTAGTTCTGATTGATCACCAGTCAATATATTAACCACTCCTCCAGGTACATCTGACGTAGCCAATACCTCACCGATCGTGATGGAAGTAAGTGAACTCTGGCCTTGAGAAACAACTACCACTGTATTTCCACTAACTATTGCCGGCACAAGCCTGGAGACCAATCCCATCATGGAAGGCTCAGTCGGGGCAATTATTCCGACTACACCGGTTGGTTCGGGAACCGTAAAATTAAAATATGGACCTGATACAGGATTAACAGATCCCAGTACTTGACTATATTTATCGGACCAACCCGCATACCACACCCATCTATGTATCGCTTCTTCTACCTCACTTTTAGCTGCTTTACCATTCAAACCAGTACTTTTAAGCAACTCTACAAATTCAATTTTTCTAGATTCCAGCATTTCAGCAACACGATAAAGAATCTGACCTCTATTGTAAGCAGTTCTAGAAGCCCAAGGAGATTGTGCTGATCTAGCAGCACGAACTGCTTCACGGAAATCTTTTCGAGAAGCTTGCGAAACATTTGCTATCAATTCACCCTCATAATTATTCACAGAAAAAGTTCTGCCTGATTCTGAACGTGGAAATGCTCCATCAATAAAAAGTTTGTAAGTTTTCGCTATAGGGATTTTTCCTGTCACTATTAACGACCCCCAGTATTTTTTAAATAAGCACCTAGACCGTGCATTCCACCTTCACGACCGAAACCACTTTCTTTGTAACCACCAAAAGGACTGGCTGGATCAAATTTGTTAAATGTATTCGCCCAAATGACACCTGCTCTCAGACGCTCTGCCATCCAGTGGATCAATGATCCTTTCTCAGTCCATATCCCAGCGGAAAGACCATAAGGAGTATTATTTGCTTTTTCTAAAGCTTCTTCGGGGGTTCGAAATGTTTGTACCACTAATACAGGCCCAAATATCTCTTCACGGGCAACACGATGACTTTGCTGGACTCCAGTTAACACTGTTGGAGGGTACCAATACCCCTTTTCCGGCAAAGAACAAGAAGGTTTAAAAACTTCAGCTCCCTCTTCAATACCTGCTTTGACAAGCAGATCAATTCTCTCTAGTTGAGCTTTTGAATTTATCGCCCCAATATCAGTGTTTTTATCTAACGGGTTGCCAACCCTTAATAACTCAATTCGTTTCTGAAGTCGATCTATAAAATTTTCAGCAATTGATTCTTGAACCAGCAATCTTGAACCGGCGCAGCAAACGTGACCCTGATTGAAGAAAATACCGTTAATAACACCTTCGATTGCTTGGTCTAATGCTGCATCTTCAAAAATAACATGCGGTGCCTTTCCTCCGAGTTCCAACGTCAAAGGCAAATTACGCTTTACCGCCGAACGTTGAATCAACTTACCCACTTCGGTGGAACCTGTGAAAGCAAGCTTGTTAACTTCTGGATGTTCAACTATCGCGGAACCGGTCTCCCCAGCTCCTGTAACTATATTTATTACACCAGGCGGTAAATCTACATCTCGTATTACTTCAGCTAGCAATAAAGCTGTTAATGGTGTGGTTTCTGCAGGTTTTAAAACAACAGTGTTTCCACAAGCCAATGCTGGAGCAAGTTTCCACGCCGCCATCAATAAAGGAAAGTTCCATGGAATGATCTGTCCCACAACACCATGTGGCTCTAACTCCCTTTGGGGAAATGCATACTCTAATTTATCTGCCCAACCAGCGTGATAGAAAAAATGAGCGGCTGCTAAAGGAAGGTCAACGTCTCGACTTTCCTTTATGGGTTTTCCTCCATCCAAGGTTTCCAAAACGGCAAACTCTCTTGCTCTTTCCTGAAGATGACGTGCAATCCGGAATAGGTATCTCCCTCTATCCGCACCGGTCATTTTTCTCCAATACTTTTCATAAGAAACACGTGCTGCCTGCACAGCTCTATCAACATCTTCTGATGAAGCTTCCGAAACAACCGACAATGGCTTTTCTGTTGACGGGTCTAAGGTTTCGAAGGATTTCCCCGAAGAGTCAACAAAATCTCCATCAATAAAAAGTCCATAATTGTCTTTTATATTTACAAGGCTTGTTGACTCAATTGCTGATGCATATTCGATCCCAAAATCTTCCAAAGCGGATCCACCTTTAGAGTTTGAATTTCCCATTAGTCCACCGTTACATAATCAGGACCACTATAGCTACCTGAATCCAAACGGTTTAATTGAAGCAATACGTCATTTAATAGGCCCGAAGCACCAATACGAAACATTCCGGGATTCAACCATTTTGTTCCCAAAGTTTCTCCAATCACAACTAAATAATGCCAAGCCTGCTTTGCTGTACGAATTCCACCCGCAGCTTTGATACCCACAGAAATATCTGTTTGGTATGCAAAATCTCTCACTGCTTCTGCCATACACAACACTCTGGGTAAACTTGATGCTTGAGAAATCTTTCCAGTTGAAGTTTTTATAAAGTCAGCTCCAGCAGTCATAGCGAGCATTGAGGCTTGACGGATCTTGTCATAACTACCTAGTTCGCCCACTTCTAAAATAACTTTAAGATGTGCTTCACCGCAAGCATCTTTCGAAGCAACAATCTCTTCAAAGGCTCGTTTTTCGTCGCCAGCGAGAAAAGCTGAACGATTTAAGACTATATCTATTTCATCAGCTCCTCTTTTAACAGCATCTGCTATATCAGCTGTTCGCGCTTCAATAGTTGACAAACCACTTGGGAAAGCACCGGCAACACTTGCCACCTTTACATTTGAGCCTTTCGTAGCTTCCACGGCGTGGTGAACCATTTCTGGATAAATACACACTGCAGCCACAGAAGGTACATCATGATTGGACGGATCAGGTCGCTTGGCTTTTTGACACAATGAAGCAACTTTCTCTGGAGTGTCTGCACCCTCGAGGGTGGTCAAATCCATACAACGAATCGCAAGATGAAGAGCCGCCCTTTTGCTATTAGTTTTTATTGACCGAGTAGCCAAAGACGCCGCTCTAGCTTCAAGTGTGACCTCATCTACTGGAATAACTTTTATTGAAGAACCGATTTCTTCAAAAGCAATATTAGAAGCAGACATTTTCATCAATCTTTCTTCACTTGGAACAAACTACTAACTCCATGTAATAAGTCTTCTATCTTATGGTCCGCTGATCTTTCAGCCGACCTTATATCGTCGTTAATAACTGATTCTGTGACTTCAACATAGACCTTGACCATTGGCTCAGTTCCACTGGGACGGATAACTATTCGCCCATTCAAGATGTTAAGTACAAGAGCGTCGGTTGCGGGTAGCTCTGATTCAGGACTTAACAAGTCGATCGATTCTATAACGGCAAATTCGCCTATTTTTTCCGGTGGTGAGCTTCGCCAGAAAGACATAAAATCTGCAGAGATATTCGTAGCAGGATCAAGTCGTTTTGTGAATAAGGCTGTTTTATGAACACCATGCCGATTCCATAGTTCTTCTAATAGGTCTATAACGGTCTTACCTTGGGTTTTTAATTCAGACGCCAACTCTGCAAAAACTAACGCAGAAGTAATACCATCTTTATCTCTTACTGAATCACCTAATGCAAAACCAAGTGCCTCCTCATATCCGAAAACAAACCTAGAACTTTTATCTTCTATTCCTGGACGTACAATCCATTTGAACCCAGTAAGTGTCTCCGCATATTTAACTTTGTGAAATTCTGCGATTTTAGAAAGCAAGCGCGATGATACAACCGTTGTAACAACGAGCCTGTCTTCTCCTTGCCCTTTACTAAGAATCTGTTCTGCCAATAAAACGCCTATTTCGTTTCCGTTGAGACGACACCATTCATCTCCATGGCGAACTACAACAGCCANTCGATCTGCATCGGGATCATTTGCTATTACCAAATCAGCGTTTTTTTCAACGGCAAGTTCAACTGCAAAATCTAAAGCGCCTTCTTCTTCAGGGTTTGGGAAAGAAACAGTTGGAAAATCAGGATCTGGTTCTGCTTGACTCTCAACGAGTATTGGACTTTCGAATCCTGCCTTTTCAAATACATCCAAGAAGACCTCCTTACCTACCCCATGCAAAGGTGTATAAACCTGTTTTATTTCACGCTTGCTTTCGTATGAAACAGAAGAAGAAGCAAAATCTACATATGTTTTTATTAATTCATCATTGCCCTTAAGAATAATTTCATCTTCGTAATCTGCTAACAACTCCTCAGTAGGTGGATTCTTAAAATCAATTCTTTGGGCTATCTTCGTATCAATCGGATTTGCGATTTGAGCGCCGTCTTCCCAATAAACTTTGTAACCAGAATCTTCTGCGGGATTATGACTAGCAGTAACCATTATTCCAGCTTTAGCTTTTTTAGATAAAGACGTGTAAGCCAAAACCGGCGTTGGCGTAGGTCTTGGCAAAATTAAACTTCTTACTCCATATGCAGCCAAAACTCTGACAGAGTCTTGAGCAAAAATTTGACTCTTGTGACGCGCATCATAACCGACCACTACTAATGGAGGCTCATCTCCCTGATTATCGCTTAATAGTTCTTGCGCTATCGCGGTTGCAACGATCCTAACCATAACTCTATTCATTCTCATCGGTCCGGCTCCCCTGACTCCACGTATGCCAGCTGTCCCGAAAACTAAGGAATTAGTAAATCTTTGAATAAGTTCAATGTCTCCATCTGAAATAAGTTTTTCAGTTTCAGCTTTTGTAGTTTCATCAGGATCATTAATCAGCCATTTGTTAGCTATTTCTAAAGCTTCGTCTAAATAGGCTTCTTTCGTCACAAACGTTCCAAAATCCCCGCTAGAAGACTAAACATCCGTGGCCCTGCATCTGTCGCCGCAGCGAGCACATCTTCATGATCAAGGTTTTCTTCAGACATACCAGCTGCCTGGTTTGTGACAAGAGAAATCCCCAGAACATCAACTCCGAGATGTCTCGCAGCGATAGTTTCTAAAACAGTGGACATTCCAACTAGATCGGCCCCCATTTTTGCAAACATCTTTATTTCAGCCGGTGTCTCAAAAGCACCACCTAGTAAACCTGCATAAACACCCTGAGGTAGGGTTGGATCTACCTCTTGAGCCAAATTTCTTAATCGCGCTGAATAGGCTTCGGTCAAATCAACGAACCGAATTGCCTTTCCCTCTGGTGGAGCCGGACCCACCATCGGAGACTGGCCCATAAGGTTTAACTGGTCAGAAATGAGTACTGGCTGCCCAACAGGCCACTCAGGATTCAGACCCCCTGCAGCATTAGTCAAAATAATAGTTTTACAACCTGAAGCTACTGCTACTCGAACGCCATGAACAACGGTATCTACCGGATGGCCTTCATATAAATGAGCTCTACCACCTAAAACGAGTACATTTTTCTTGTCCACTTTAAGAGAACGGATCAAATTTCGATGTCCTAATACAGTCGGTTCGGGGAAACCAGGAAGAGTATCCATTTCTACTTCAGCTGAAATATCTCCGATCTCATCGATTGCCGAAGCCCAGCCGGAACCAAGGACTAAAGCAATATCATGATCAACTATGCCAGTTTCATCAGCTAGAACAGTTGAAGCCCTTTCAGCAAGAGAATAAGGGTCAATGTCTTTCATATTTCTTCTCCATCTAATTTCTTGCGAACTGAATTTGTTTTCATTCAAGATTCGCAATAGTCAAACAATTCTATAAACAAACATCCGGTAATTTACTCAAGACCAATGGATGACCTGAAGTAGCTTGGAAAACAGATTATTAATAAACATTTTTGTAATAAAAAAGAATTTGTCAGGTAGTTATATATGTGTGAATGAACTGTCGATAATAAAAATCTCCGATGAGATTCAAGAAGCTTTAAAAGATAAAAAACCTGTTGTTGCTCTAGAGTCAACTCTGATATCACACGGGCTTCCTTCACCACTAAATATCGATGTAGCTCTCAAAGCTGAATCTATTTTACGAGATCTGCAAGTTGTTCCTGCCACAGCTGCTTTAATCGATGGTTATCTTCGCGTGGGGCTAAACCCAGAAGAAATCGAGCTTTTAGGTTCTAGTAACGAAGTTACAAAAACGAGCTTTAACAATTTGGGGGAAGTAATCGCCAATAAAACGTTAGGCGCGACCACAGTGGCATCTACCATGTTTGCTGCTTATAAATCAGGTATCAAAGTTTTTGCAACTGGTGGTATTGGGGGAGTTCATCGGGGGTCTGATGCCGATATCTCCGCTGATCTGAAAGCTCTATCTGATTTGCCTGTTGCTGTAGTTTGTGCGGGAGTTAAGTCAATACTTGATATACCAAAGACACTAGAAGCTTTAGAAACACTTGGCGTGCCGGTGATTGGTTATAAAACAGATATTTTTCCTGAATTCTGGACGACTGGTAGAGGTCTGAAATTAAAAATTACCGCATCTGAAGCCAAAGAAGCAGCTCGTATACTTAAAGCACACTGGGAAATTGGATTAAAGACGGGTCAACTTGTAGCTGTTCCAATACCTGAAGAAAAGTCTGTAGATCAAAAAATTGTTGAAGATGCAGTAAGTGAAAGCTTGAGCGAATTAGCCGAAGCTGGTATCACCGGAAATGCTATTTCGCCTTTTTTGCTTAAAAAAGTCTCGGAAGCTAGCGGTGGACTAACCCTTGAAGCGAATGTGGANCTGATCCTAAACAATGTGCAAGTTGCTGGTGAAGTGGCCATCCAAATGGCTAACGACTAGTTAATGTTGAGAAGAGATTCAGGATTTTCGAGACCCGACTTTACCGTGCTTGCGAAATCAGCTGCCGGAGCCCCATCCAAAACTCGGTGATCCCAAGTAAGACTTATAACCATTCTTGATGACTTTCGAGGGGTCTGATCGTCCCATGCAGTGTCTTCACGAATTCGTCCAACACCTAGAATCGCGGAGTTAGGTGGATTTATGACCGGTGTGAAGCCATCCACCCCAAACATTCCTAATGAAGAAACAGAGAAAGTCCCTCCTTCAAGGTCCTCTAAAGCTAACTTCCCGTCCCGAGCTTGACCCGCTAAACGGGAAGTGTTTTGAGCAATTTCATTTAAAGAAAGTTGGTCAGCATTTCTTATAACAGGCACCACTAACCCATCGTTCAAAGCAACAGCCATACCGATATTTATTTCTGTTAGTTGAAGAATTTCATTTTCAAGCATTTGAGAATTTAATTTAGGGTGCACTTTCAAAGCGTGGGCGACCGATGCAATAACAAAGTCGGTGTAACCAGGGACTACATCATCATTTTCCATCTCTTTGCGTAAAGAAATTGCATCGTCCATTTCGACATCAAGATGGAGCGTCAACTGCGCCATTGATTGAAGACTTGAATACATTCGATTCGAAATAACTTTTCGCATTCCTGTCAATGGAACTCTTTCACCTTCACCTATGGGTTCATATGTAAAGGTTTCATGTTTTTCTGCCGTAGGTCGTGAAGAGTTTTTAATATGAGCTTGAACATCTGATTTTCTGACCGTTCCATCAGTTCCTGATGCTTGCACCTTACTGAGGTCAACTCCCAGTTTTTTTGCTTCATTGACTGCAGCTTGAGAGGATTTCATGTCTGCAATCTCTGAACTTAGGTCGCTTTGTGCACTTGCTGAAAATGCTTCGACATCTTCAACTACTATTCTTCCCCCTGGGCCGCTTCCAGAAATTGAGGAAAGGTCAACTCCATTTTCTTTTGCAAGACGTTTTGCTGCTGGTGAAGCTGCAATGCGAGTACTTTTTACTTTGGTTTCTTTTTCCGTAATTTCATTTTGTTCGACAGGTATTGTCTCATCGTTTTTAACTTCTGGTGTCTCTGGTGCTTCAGGTGGTTCTTCGCCTTCTTTTANAACCCATCCCAAAACTACCCCACACTCAAAAACTTCACCTGACTGGCATAGCTGATGTAAGAGTCCGTCAGCTTCAGCTTCTATTTCGGTTTCTATTTTGTCAGTCTCTATTGAAGCAACAGGTTGTCCTTGGCTAACAGTTTCACCTGTGTTGACTAACCACTCGGTTAAGGTGCCTTCGGTCATGGTTAGACCCAATTTCGGCATATAAATAGGTGATGACATATTAAGAATTCCTCTTTCTAAGAAATACTTTATTGGCTGCTGCTGTTTGAATGGCAAAAATTGGATTTATAACTTTTGGGCCATTTCGTAAAACTGTAGCCTTTGCTGATTCATTTTCTCCCATTACAAAATCTCTTTCTCCATCAAATGCCAATGCCCCAGGGCCATTAAGTTCAATGGTCTCACCCAGTTGAACTTCTTTGATGTCTACGATCCCGACTTCAGATACTGAACCCGGCATGATGGGAGCATAAACACTTTCCGTGGCTGAAGGGTNGCAAATAACTGAAACAGCTAGTTCATCATCAAAATAAACTGGATTNCTTCGNCCAGCGATNGAAGCAAGACCTATACAAGCTGGATTAGCNATTGCGGCCAAAACTTGTTTTACTGAATCAGATTTAATGACAGCCCTACTACCGGTCAACCGATCATCTACTAGAACAACGTCNACCAAAGCTAGATCTTTACTTCCGTTAGGTAATTCTACGTNTATTATCTTTGCCTGCTGNGATGCTTNTTCAATGNTTAAATGGTTTGAAGCAATCAAACCTGCTGCGGTGCCAGCAACTGTTGGGTCTACCATGAACGGAAAAACATTGTTAGTGCCTGTGGAAATTGGCAACAATGGAACATCTCTCCATCCCAGGACTAGGTCTCGTTGTGTGCCATCGCCTCCTAGGGAAATGACCGATTTTACTCCTTCTTTTTTAAATATTTTTGCTGCTTCAGTAGTATCTGTTCTTCTGCCTTCCGGATGAAATAATATTTCTTCGACTTTGCCTTCCAAATTTAAACCATCTACAGCTCTTGCTGTTAAATTCCTGAAGTCATTAGCCAAGAGAATTTTCTCTGCACCAGCATCTATGGCNCCTAGTACACAGCGTTTTAAAATTTCTATTTTGCTTCTATCGCTGTTTAGCGATGCTGCAGATACAAACCTGCGNACATCTTTCCCCGCTAAAGGATTTGCTATTAATCCAACTGTCGTCACCTGTTTTAAAACCTTAAAACAGGTTCTTTATGCCGGCAGCTATACGTTCAGCGTCGGGGATATATTTTTTCTCCAAAACTGGACTAAATGGTATTGGGCTAAAGGGAGCCGCAACTCTTTCTATNGGAGCATCAAGATAATCAAAAGCTTTTTCCTGGATCTGGGCAGCTATCTCCGCTCCGATACCACCAAATCTAACTGCTTCATGAACTATTACTAGATGGCCAGTTTTGCTAACCGATTCCACTATCANATCGATATCAAGTGGTTGAACTGTACGCGGATTTATCAATTCACAATCTATCCCTTCATCAGAAAGTGTTTCTGCCGCTTTTTTAGCTTCTTCGACCATTCTCCCTATTGCAACAACAGTTGCGTCACTACCTTCTCGAACAATATGTCCCTTCCCTAGAGGGATCTCNAACAATTCTTCTGGAACGTGACATGCATCACCAAGTTTTCTCTTGTTAATAATAAAAACTGTTGGATTATCTTCGCGAACACAAGCTGTCAAAAGGCCTTTCACTTCNTATGCATCTGAAGGCATGACTACTTTTAAACCCGGTACATGACAGAGCATAGCTTCAAGGCTTTGACTGTGTTGAGCCGCTGCTGAAAGTCCTCCTCCTCCAGCTGTAGTAATTGTTAGGGGCAACTTTGCTCCGCCGCCAAACATGTACTTGAGCTTGGCCGCTTGGTTCACTATTTGGTCCATAGCGACACATATAAAATCCATAAACATCAAATCAACAACAGGACGGAGACCTTGAACCGCTGCCCCAATACCAAGACCTATGATTGCTTGTTCNGCTATTGGAGTNTCTACAACTCTGTCTTCACCAAACTCTGGTTGAAGACCACGGTAATATCCAANAACNNNNCNNNGGNCACCGANATCTTCACCTGCTATAAAAACAGATTCATCTTCTCGCATTATCTGCGCCATAGTCTCTACTACTGCCGCACCGTAGCCAAGCTTTCGNTCTCCANCCTTGTCTACAGTGTCANCTGATTCATTCGCTCCTTCAAAAATNTTGTCTGGACTCATGAAGATTCTCTTTTCGAATAGACATCAAGTAATATTTCTTCCTCTTCAGGAAATGGGCTCTCCTCAGCAAACTCNACAGCCATGTCAACTTCTTTTTGGATTTCATCTTTAATAGCTTGAAGCGAATCTGCGCTCATCACACCTGATTCAATTAAACGAGCCTCGTGAACCACTAGCGGATCGCGTTTNCTCATTTCTTCTACTTCTTCATCTGTTCGATAATTCGAAGCAGTTCCCTTGACTCCAACATGATCGTAAAAACGGTAAGTTTTACACTCGAGCATCATGGGGCCTTCGCCGTTTCTTATTTTTTCAATCGCTAATGAAGCTGCTTCAAAAACTGCTACGCAATCCATCCCATCAACAATTGCGCCAGGAAAACCATAGGCAGCAGCTCTTTCAATTACGTCAGTAATAGCCATAGTCTTATGTCTCGGGCTGTATTCGGCNTATTCATTATTCTCACATATAAAAAGCATTGGTAGAGATAAAGCTGCTGCCATATTGGCTGCTTCATGGAATGCTCCGATGTTTGTCGCACCATCTCCAAAAAACGACACTGAAATTAGACCGTTACCGGTCAATCTATTTGCAAATGCCGCACCAACTGAAATTGGTACTCCCGCTCCGACTATTCCATTAGCGCCCAACATCGCTAGATCTAAATCACAAATATGCATAGACCCACCTTTGCCATTGCAATAACCTGTGGCTTTACCCATAAGTTCAGCCATCATTCGATTNAAATCCCCACCTTTAGCAAGCAGGTGACCGTGACCTCGATGTGTACTGGTTATCTGATCTTCATTCTTAAGCGCAGCACAGACTCCTGCCGCAACTGCTTCTTCGCCAACATACAGGTGGAGGAAACCGGGCAGACGTGCAGATTCAGCTAAACGACCAGCTTCTTCCTCGAAAAGTCGAACTCTTACCATTCGTTTGTATAAGTCAATAAGAATTTCGTCAGTTATATCCATAAATGTCTTTCTAAAACTTAAATTTGGTTCTTAGTTGATTTTTCTANATAAAAATCCAAACATTTGACTTTATTTGATTTTTTNTAAGAAAATCTCATATCTCAGACCTTATTATGGTCTGACCATTAGACCAAATTTTTCTNTTTATTTTANTTANTACTCNCATTAACGATTTAAATANTCTCTGACTCTCATCTGCAAATGCCTGATTCTGACCTCTTGGTAATTGCCAAGAGTCTCCCCGCGTTTAAAACTTGATTTAAATCCACGGGTTTGTGCTGCCAGATTTGAAGTGTCTTGATCATAAACCGCTCCCAAAGATCCAACTGATTCAACCAAGGTATAACTTTCTTCTACATCCAAATTTACAGGATCTGGTGGTCGCGGATGATGCCCATCCTCAGGTTTAGGACGAAGAAAAATAAGATCAAAATTACAATAATCTGGATCAACTGGGTCAGGTCTAAACCGGTAAACCATTGGCAAAGTTAATCCAGGAAAGAAAAAAGCATTTGGAAATAGAAAATACTCAATTGAGTCAATTGTTTCAGAAGTAGTTAAACCTGAAAAATCTTTGCCATACTTCTTCTCGTAATCTTTTTGCAAGAGTTGAGCATAATAATCCCTTGCTTTTACGCCTTCAGGGAGTTTTGGGACAGAATCTACATCCAATTTTCCTTTTAATAGTCGTTCTAACCGTTCTTGTTCATCTACGCCTATTTCAGTTGATCCATTTCGCGAACCAATAGTGTGCACAAATCTAGTTACGTTTTCTCCAAAGACGTCATACTGAGTTGGAGCTTCTGTCCCAGGTTTACCACCCGCGTGAGTTTCTCTAATGTGATAAGCCTCTATAAATGCTTCTGCTGAAGCTTTCCAATTCGCTGGCAGACGTTTGCAAACATGAGTTTCTATNTATCTATTTTCAAGATCCCAGTGGGAGAAGTGTTCCGACAAAATTCCTAAGTATTGTTCGAGCGGTTCTGCATCTTGATCAAAATTTACAAAAACGAACCCTCCCCAAAGTCCTACCTTTAATTCCGGCAGCTTGTGGCTTTCCGCGTCTACGTGAGGNAAATCCCACTCTTGAGGCAAATCAATCAATTCCCCCTCCAAAGACCAAGTCCAACCATGAAATGGGCATCTTAAGCCTTGCGTGGTACCGCAAGTTGCCGGTGGTTTTAGTTGTGTTCCTCTGTGCATGCATGCGTTGTAATAGGCTTTTATGCTTCTATCATCTGCACGAACAATCACCGCTGATAATTGGCCAATGTCGTAAACATAGTAATCACCTGGTTCAGGAATATGTTCTTCTCGACAAGCCCATTGCCATACTTTTGGCCACAGAAATTGGAACTCTTGCTCCAACCTTTCATTTGACGTGTACCAGTCATATGGAATNTCCTCATCTCCTAGAAAAACATANGACTCTTCAAGNAGCGGCGGAGCAACACCAGAACCGTCTGCNAGTAAATGGTCTCTAAGACTTGGCCCTGGNGCTCTAGCTTTGCCAAGATCATGAACNTTTTTTCTTTTAACCATGAATCAACTTTCGTCTAATACGAATCTACTGAGCCTATTTATTTAGTGCTAGACCAGATCGATAGAAAAATAAAAATACTCTTAAAAAGTAGTCAAAATTGTTTTGGTCGAACATCGAGTCTATGTTTCACGTATGTCGAAAGAAATTCCAGATAGAGCCCAAGTTGTAATAGTCGGAGGCGGAATAATCGGTGCNAGCATTGCATACCATTTAACAAAACGAGGAATCTTTGACGTCGTTATTCTTGAACAGGGGCAACTGACTGGGGGTACAACTTGGCATGCCGCCGGTCTGGTTTCTCAGCTTAAATCGACTTACTCACTGACTAAATTAGCTACATATTCTGCTCAATTATTTGAAGAGCTAGAAGAAGAAACCGGACAAGCAACCGGTTATAGAACACCNGGCTCAATNTCAGTTGCNGCGGANCAAGAAAGATGGGAAGANCTCAAAAGAGGGATNTCTATGGCTTCNACAGTTGGNGTTGANATTCGTGANATAGAAATGGATGAATTAAAAGAATTTTGGCCNCTNATANATCTTGANGATTTAGTAGGGGCTCTCTANATTCCAAAAGATGGNGTCACTTCNCCNGTAGATACAACTATGGCNTTAATAAAAGGNGCTANGAATGGTGGCGCTCANGTTTTCGAAGGNNTATCNGTNAAATCNCTAACTAAGAAAAANGGTNTTTGTACNGGTGTCGAAACCGAAGATGGTCTGANAATTGAAGCTGAAACTGTTGTAATGGCNGGNGGNATGTGGACGAGACAGTTNGCTNAGACNATNGGANTTAATGTTCCGCTGCANGCCTGNGAACANTTTTATATAGTTACCGANCCNTTGGANCAANTTCCAAAGGGTATGCCNACTCTTCGGGATCCNGGGAATTACACATATTTCAANGANGAGACTGGCAAAATAATGGCNGGNTTTTTNGAACCNCGAGCGAAAATATGGAATCNTGAAGAGATACCAAGAGATTTTTCATTTGGAACTCTCCCTGAAGATTGGGANCATATAGGTCCAATATTTGAATCTGCNTGTCGAAGGGTTCCAGCTTTAGCCGANACGGGNATTCAACTTTTTTTTAATGGACCAGAAGCTTTTACACCTGACGGAACTTTCTATTTAGGAGAATCGCCTGAAGTTGAAAAATGTTTTGTTGCATCAGGTTTCAACTCGGTCGGCATTCAAAGTGCTGGTGGTGTTGGCTGGGTTCTTGCAGACTGGATAATTGATGGGCAAGCACCCATGGATTTAACGGCTGTAGATATTTCGCGTGCATCTAGCTTTCAAAGCGACCTTTCTTACCTTGAAGATCGTATTTCAGAATCGCTCGGACTTCTATATGCAATGCATTGGCCTTTCAGACAATACGAATCAGCAAGAGGTATACGAACCAGCGCTCTTCACGATCATTTGGATTCAGAAGGTGCAGTATTCGGTGAAACGGCAGGCTGGGAGCGTCCTAACTGGTATGCGAAAAAAGGACAAGACCGTGTGTATGAGTACTCTTACGGGAAACAAAACTGGCACACAAATATGCTTGCTGAATGTAAAACAGTTAGAGAGGCTGTTGGGGTTTTTGATCAAAGTTCTTTTGCGAAATTCTCTGTAACAGGAACTGAGGCGTTAGAAGTTTTAAATTCAATTAGTGCGAATGAAATAGATGTTGAACCTGGTCGCGGGGTTTACACCCAATGGCTCAACAATCGTGGTGGAATCGAAGCTGATTTAACTGTAAATAGAATTGAAGAAAACAAATTTTGGGTTATTACCTCTGCTGCTTCTCAAACTAAAGACCTTGCATGGTTGACACGAGCCGGTAAGGAAAAATCTTTAAAAATTGAAGACATTACTGAAGATTTTTCGGTAATTGGAGTTATGGGACCTAATGCAAGAAAGACTTTGAGTCCTATTTCTTCTATTGACTTATCAAATGAAAGCTTCTCTTTTGGATCTATAAAACCTTTAAAAATTGCTGGTATTGATTGTCAAGCTCTACGGATGAGTTATGTAGGTGAACTTGGCTGGGAGCTATACATTCCGACAATCAACGCCGTAAATGTTTTTGAAGAAATTTTGCTATCAGGCAGAGCCTACGAAATTGGTCTAGCTGGTTACCATGCTATGAACTCTCTAAGGCTGGAATCAGGTTATAGACATTGGGGTCATGACATTACAGCTATGGATACTCCTCTTGAAGCCGGATTAAGTTTTGCTGTGGCTTGGGATAAGCCAAATGGATTCGTTGGGAAAGGCCCTCTAATCAGTCAGCGGGGCCAGGTTAGAACAAAAAAGCTACTCCAATTCAGAATTGAAGATCAGGAAATCTTGACCTATCACGACGATCCCATTTTCCGCGACGGGGAGCTCATAGGAACATCGACTGGAGGAATGTGGAGTTACACAGAAGACCGATGTCTTACTATGGGATATGCCCATAATAAAGATGGTGTTACCCAATCTTGGATTGATTCAGGAACATGGGAAATTGAAGTGGCAACTCGTCGTTTAAAAGTAACTCCCTCTATAAAAAGTTTCTATGATCCAACTAAAGAAAAAATTCGCTTGTAAAACAAACTGAAAACTTAGGAAATTAAAAATGAAAGAAGAGTATCAAGCCATAGTTATCGGCGGCGGCGCTATGGGAGCTGGACTTTTGTATCACCTGGCACACGAAGGCTGGAGTGACATCTTACTTATTGAAAAAGGAGAGCTGACTTCAGGCTCAACTTGGCATGCAGCTGGACTTGTACCACATTTTATTGGAAGTCTAAATATGGCGAAGGTGCACGCAACAGCTCCAAAACTGTACGCAGAACTCGAAGAAGAAACTGGACTAAGTGCAGGCTGGCATTCAACGGGAGCAATTCGCTTAGCCTTATCTGAAAATGAAGTGGACTGGTTCCGTTACGTAAACGGAATGCTCAATCTGGTTGGAGTTGAGAGTCATCTTATTTCACCATCTGAAATCCTCGATCATCATCCCTTACTAGACGTAAGTGACGTAAAACTTGGATTTTGGACACCAAATGATGGTTGGAGCGATCCAACTAGCTCAACTAATGCAATGGCAAAAGGTGCCCGTCAACTAGGGGCGGAAGTAGCGCGTCATACCCTAGTAACTGACATGAATCTTTTACCCGACGGAAGATGGAATGTGGTAACCAACAAAGGTTCAGTCATAGCCGAACATGTCGTGAACGCTGCAGGTTGCTATGCCCCGCAGTTGGGGAAAATGGTCGGCTATGAGGTTCCTATAGTTTCCGTGATTCACCAGTATTTAGTCACTGAAGCTATTCCGGAAGTCGCAGAGTTAGATTTCGACTTGCCAGTTATCCGAGATCCAAGAGCTTCCTGTTATTACAGGAGAGAAATAGATGGTCTTATAGTAGGACCCTATGAACGAGAAGGAGCTGAACTCTATGGAGTTGACGGAATTGACTGGGATCTTCACTTCTATCTAACACCGCCGAATCATGATGTCTTGTTGCCTTGGCTGGAACTTGCAGCCAAAAGAATCCCTGTTTTTGCTGAAGCTGGTATACATACAACTGTTTCTGGTCCAATTACTCATACTCCAGACTCCGGATATCTTATGGGGCCAGCTCCTGGACTTAGAAATTACTGGGTTTGCGCCGGTGCTTCTATTGGAGTGACCCAAGGGCCAGGGGCGGGCAAATATTTAGCCCAGTGGATGGTCCATGGTCAAACAGAAATAAATGTTGCTGAAATGGATCCGAGGAGATTCGGTCCGCATACATATCCAAAAGGTGACTATGCGAGCGCTAAAGCTATTGATGAATTCCATGAAATGTATCAAGTTCGACTTCCTGGAGAGCAGCGTTTTGCTGGTAGACCTATTAAAAAAACTCCGGTATATGAAAAATTTGATGACTTAGATGCACAATGGATGGAAATTTTTGGATGGGAAAGACCACAGTATTTTGGTATTCCTGAAAATCATTCATTTAGACGCTCAAATGCTTTTGAGATTGTAGGTCAAGAGTGTAAGAATGTTCGTGAAAATGTTGGTATTGCAGATCTGACAGCTTTTACAAAAATTGAGGTATCAGGGAGAGACGCTTCAAATTTATTAGATCGGCTATCAGCTAACAAACTTCCTTCTAGTAATGGTGGAATACGTTTAACTCACATGCTTACCCCTCTTGGTGGAATCGAGTGTGAAATGACTATTACTAAATTAAATCCCGAACGATTTTATTTGAATAGTTCGATTATGGGGGAACTTCATGATTTGGATTGGCTCAATCAACATGTTGAAGAAGAGGAAGAGGTTCTAATTCGTGATGTTACCGACGAACTAGCGATTCTCGCTGTTAGTGGACCATTGGCACGTGATCTACTTCAACCACTAACATCGGCAGATCTTTCTAACGAGTCTTTTCCTTGGTTGACTGGTCAAGAAATTGAAATCGCTGGAGTTCCTTGTAGGGCTCTCAGAGTTAGTTATGTCGGTGAGCTTGGATGGGAATTACATCATCCAATAGAACAAATGATTGATCTTTATACTTCTTTAATAGATTCGGGAGCGGCATATGATTTAGGTCATTATGGATCTTATGCAATGAATTCTATGAGAATAGAAAAGGCTTATAAGGCGTGGGGCTCAGAGTTGACTACTGAAATCACACCCGTCGAAGCGCGATTGGAAAGATTTGTTGATCTTTCTCGTAATTTTATTGGATCCGATGCAGTAACTAAAAAGCAATCAGAAAAACTTGACATGGTACTCGTCTACTGTGAAGTTGAAACAAACGACACTGATTGTCGCGGAAATGAACCTGTTTTCGTTGGAGATAATTTAATTGGTTTGACCACTAGTGGCACATGGAGTCATACCGTAAATAAAAGTGTAGCTTTTGCATATGTTTCGCCAGAGTTAGAGTCCCCTGGATCTGTTTTTGAAATTGAAATCATGAACGAAAGATGCCGTGCTACTGTTCTCGAAGATCCAATCTTTGATCCATTTAATGAAAAAATAAGAAGGTAAATGAACGAAGAAACTCTTGCCAAAAGATCTGGAGGTCGTAGCGCTCGAATAGCTAAACGTTCAGCACCACCGCCGCCGGAATCAAGACCTGTTCAACCTGGTTTACCGGGTGGTTCATTTCAACCGCTTAGTGTTTCTCAAATGGAAAAAATTTTTAATTCTGCACTTGGACTGCTTGAAGAAGTTGGAATGGCGCAAGCAATTCCTGAATTCATAGACTTAGTCACTTCAAATGGAGGAACTTTCACTTCTGACGAACGTCTTCTGTTTCCTAGAGAACTAGTTCGTTCGATGATAGATGCAGCTGCCAAGGAATTCACACTTTTTGGTTTTGATGAAAAACATAATCTTGAGATAGGGGGTAATCGAGTTCATTTTTCAACTGGTGGCGCTGCTGTTCTCATGCTCGATCACGAAACCTCTACTTTCCGAGACAGCCAACTTAAAGATATTTTTAATATTGGTCGAATAATCGATAAATCAGACAATATTCATATGTACGTTAGAACCGTTGTCGCACGTGATATGGAATCTTCTAAAGATTTAGATTTCAATACTGCATATGCTGCCATGAGTAGCACCACCAAACCAATTGGTACATCTTTTTTCCATCCTGATCATGTTCACGATATAGTTCGAATGTTCAATATTGCCCTTACGGGCAATCCTGACTCGGATGAGTTTCGCAAACGTCCTTTTTGCATCGCTAATAATACTTTCGTTGTTCCACCTTTAAGATTTGCTGAAGAGTCGACTTTTTGCATGGCTGAGCAGGTGCGGGTTGGAATGCCGATTAATTTACTTTCTGCTGGACAAGCAGGTGCTACTTCACCAGCGACGCTTGCCGGCTCATTAACTCAAGCACTTACAGAGTGTCTTGCTGCCTTAACTTGTGTGAATTTAATGTCTCCTGGGCATCCATGCACTATGGGCATGTGGCCGTTTGTTTCCGATTTGAGAACAGGAGCTATGTCAGGAGGTTCTGGCGAAGAAGCAATTCTTAATTCTGCAGCAGCTCAACTTGTCAATTGGATTGGTCTTCCTTCTGGTGTTGCTGCGGGAATGGCAGATTCAAAGTTGCCTGACAATCAAGCGGGGCATGAAAAAGGAACCACAGTTACACTTGCCGCCCAGGCAGGAGCAAACATAGTTTTTGAATCAGCTGGGATGCTAGCTTCTTTGCTGTCTTGCTCGTTGGAAGCATTGGTTATTGATAATGACATGCTTGGTTCAATAGCTCGGACGGTCCGTGGCATTGAAGTTAATGATGATTCTGTTGCTACTGAAGTGATAAAAGAAGTTATTAACGGACCTGGCCATTTTTTAGGTCATGCTCAGACTCTCGATGTGATGCAAACTGAATACTTTTACCCCCTAGTTGGTGACCGTCAAAGCCCTGATGATTGGAAAGATGCAGGTTCTTTAGATGTTCGTCAACGCGCTAATAAAGTAGTTAGGAAAATATTAGAAGGTTCGCTTCCGACGCATATCTCGCCTGATTCAGACTCGCTCATACGTGAAATGTTCCCTATACATCTGGACTTTGAAAACTAGTTTAAAGATAAGAAAAGTGCTTCTGAAGGATCCATATAATCTAAATTGTGAGTTTCTGATACTGATGGTTCACAAATTTTTCCAGCGCAAACNTTTAGACCNNTNAGNAAATTTGGATTTGANACNANNGCNNCTCTAACNCCTTCACTCGCCAAAGTNAGAACGTAGGGAAGAATCGTATTNGTNAGAGAAATTGTTGCTGTTCGAGGCACNGCNCCNGGCATNTTNGCTACNCAATAATGAACCACTCCATCNATNACGAANGTNGGGTCTGAATGNGTNGTNGGATGNGCTGTTTCNACACAACCACCTTGNTCTATTGCTACGTCNACAATCACNGATCCNGGCTTCATTTCNGAAACCATTTTTTTGTTTACTAATTTTGGTGCTTTTGCACCTGGTAGTAGAACTGCTCCTATTATCAGATCAGCATTTAAAACCTCTGCAACAAGATCACTTTCATTTGAAAAAATAGTTTTTACTTTGCCAGAATATTTTTCATCCATGGAATCAAGAATTTTTTGGTCTCGATCTAGAACGATTACTTCTGCTCCCATTCCAACAGCAATTTCAACGGCATTACTTCCAACCACTCCACAACCGATTACTACCACTTTTCCTGGTTCCGCTCCAGGTGCTCCTGCAAGTAAAACACCAGTACCGCCCTGTTTTGCCTCCAAGCAATGCGCTCCAGCTTGTATTGACATCCTTCCTGCAATTGCTGACATCGGAGTTAAAAGAGGCAACGAACCTTGATCGTCAGTAACTGTTTCAAATGCTATGCAGGTCGAATTTGATGATATGAGATCTTCTGTCTGCTTTTTGTCGGCAGCTAAATGCAAATAAGTGAATAGCGTATGTTCAGGTGTTAACAATCTCCGCTCATTCTCTTGTGGCTCTTTTACTTTCACAATAATTTTTGACTCTTTAAAGACNTCTTCTGCTGTTTCAACGATTTTGGCTCCAGCTTTTTCATATTGAGTGTTTTCAAAGCCTGCTCCTTCTCCAGCGCCGGATTGAACAACAACTTTATTTCCGTTGTTAATGATNATTTCAGCTGCCTTTGGAGTTAATGAAACACGTCTTTCATCGGTTTTTATCTCTNTAGGAATACCGATTACTGTGCTTGACATAGTTAATTGCCCTTCAATCAAAGTCCAAGTGAATATTCTCACAGAGGAATTTTGAAAAACAAAATTATTGTGAATAAAAATTAGGAGTATCATGATCAACGGAATTCACCATGTTGCTATATCAACGCCTGATCTAAACAGGTTGGTTGATTTCTATAAGAATGTTCTTGGTTTCGAAATCGTTTATGAAACTTCATGGGAAAAAAGGGAAGTAATTGACCAAATAGTCGGTCTAAAAGACTCTGCAGCACGTTCTGTAATGCTTAGAGCGCATAACACTCATATAGAACTCTTCGAATACTCAGCTCCGGAACCTGCTCAGGGGGACCCAAATCGACCTGTTTGTGATCATGGTTACACACATCTGTGTTTTGATGTGGTTGACATAGACGCCGAGTATCAAAGGCTTTTAAATGCAGGGATTAAATTTCACACCCCTCCCCCTAAGAGTGACCGGTTAGGAAGNGGAAAAATTAGAGCTACATATGGGCGNGATCCGGACGGAAATGTTATTGAACTTCAAGAAGTACTTGATCCAAGTAGTCCAATTAAATTAAAGAAATGAGAAAACAATGAATGATCACGCAGACGCAGAAAAACAAATAATGGACTGTCTTCTTTCTTACACCCGCGGGATAGACAGACTGGACCCTGATGCAATTATCGCTGCTTTCCACCCAGGGGGNTTATTAGAGGGATACCAGGTTGACGCATTTGTACCCGTAGAAGATTTNGCCGTNCCGGTTGTTGAGAGATTGANAAAAAGATATTCCTCGACTCAACATCGCCTATCGAACACAAAAATAGATTTCAATGACNACGGAGCAATCGCCGAATCCTACGTTCTTGCCTACCATATTCAACCAGCAAATGAAGATGATCCTGAGAGATTGTGGACTTTTAGTGGGAGATACATCGACTACTTCGAAAATCGAAACGATGAATGGCGTATAGCAAAACGTTTTTTAAGAGCCGATTGGACAAAAATCGAAACAATAGATGAGAAAATGCCTAATAAATTTATTGCAGGATCTAGGGATAAAAGCGACCCTGTGTACGGTTGAATTTCTACCTAATTATTATGAGATGACCTACCGGCAGGACTATTAGCAAACATTTGTTCTGAATCAAATCCAATTCGACCATCCGGATCGGGAATTAGTTCTATAACTACTCGACCAGGTGTATCTAAATGTTCAACAAAAGCATCCTGCTGACTTTTGCTATCTGGTCGTACTTTTTCAGCTAGAGCTCTATAAAACCAGTCACTGGTAGTCTGGTCGTCGTAAATTTTAACGTCTCCTCTATAAGTGACTGCTTGAGATATTCCGATTTCTGTTCCTCTGCTTGAGACTGCGACTGAAGCACGAGGCCTTTTTTCAAGAGCCGGTACTCTTTTTCTACGTCGGGTGCAGGTAAGCCAAAAGCTCCCATTTTTTTCTACATAATTCATCACGACTCCTATCGGGTCGCCAGATGAATTGGTCCACATAAAAACGCACTCAGTTTGTTTGTCATGGAGCAATTGTTCTCTTCCTGAGTCAAGAGAAAATACGGATACATCTTCGTAATTATCTATATACGCATCAGTTTTTTCATTTTTCAAAGGTCACTCCAAAGAAACTTAATTTCAACGCTTCTGTAGTAGCGGGGGCAAGATTCGAACTTGCGACCTTCGGGTTATGAGCCCGACGAGCTACCAGACTGCTCCACCCCGCGTCGTTAGAGTATCGCAGGGTAGCCGCTGAGCCAACCAGAACTTATCTTGCTGTATAACCAGCATCAACTGGGACTATAGAACCAGTCATGTAACTAGATTTTTCTGAGGCTAAAAATAGAACCACTTCAGCTATTTCTTCAGGTTCTGCGAGTCGTTTAATCGGGATTGTCGCGTCAGCTAACTCTTGAAGTTCGTCACCTGTAGGTGGTTTGTCTCTACCGGCTTTAATCATTGGTGTATTTACTTCACCTGGCGCCACTGCATTTACTCTGATTCCATCTTCGGCATGTTCTAGTGCCAAAGCCTTAGTTAATTGATGCACAGCTCCTTTTGTAACGCAATATGCGGTTACCCCAGATGCAGCAACATCACCCCAAATGGATCCGAAATTTACGATGGCTCCAGATTTTTTATTAACCATATGACGCAGGGCTGAACGGCACATAAAGAAAACGCCATCTACATTGACTTCCATNATTCTTTTCCAATTNTCATCATTTGTCTCTAAAGCATCTGCGCGTAAAATAATTCCAGCCGCATTTACTAATATGTCGATCTGGCCTTGCTTTTCGACAATGGAATTGATCGTCAAGTCACAAAATTCTGAATTTGAAACATCCCCTATAAAAATTTCCGAACCTGTTTTTTGGGCTACTTCTTCAGCTCCTTTTTTGTGGATATCAACCAAATTTACTTGAGCCCCAGCTGAAGACAAAGCTTGCGCAGTAGCAGCTCCCATTCCAGAAGAACCACCAGTTACAACTGCTACTTTTCCGGTGAAACTCATTTTGGTGACCTCGGTTTAAATTGCATTCCGCCATAAGTTTGTTCTGTAGGTTGAAGCTCAATGCGATTAATGTTTACATGTTGAGAGGCTTCTAGGGTGTACATCACTGCTTGAGAAATATCTTCACTAGTTACTTCTTCTATCCCAGAGTTTTTTTTGCTTTCTCTTATCTCGGGGTCATCTAATGCGGCATCGTAAAACTCTGTGCTCACTCGGCCCGGGCAGATTTCGGTCACTCTAACACCTGTTCCTTGAAGTTCTAATCGTAAATCCATCGATAATACGTGCATGGCTCCTTTTGTGGCACCNTATAGCGACGATGCTAGGGGGTATAGACCGGCCATCGAGCCAATATTTACAATATGNCCTTTTCGGCGTTCAATCATGCCGGGTAAAACTGCTTTTGCAGCGTAAATAGCTGCTTTGACGTTTGTGTCAATTGTTCTTTCGATATCTTCAAAATTTGCGTCAACCAAATTTCCATAACCTCTTCCTACACCAGCATTATTAATCAAAACATCAACTTCAATCGTTTCGAGTAAATCGATAAATGCCTTAGATTCGCAAATATCCATGGAGTGAACTATGCACTTTGTTTTCGCAGCAAGTTCTTCTAAGCGTTCAGTTCGGCGCGCAATTGCATGCACATTGAGCCCTGTTTGACTAAGGCTTCTAGAGACGGCTTCNCCTATCCCACTCGAAGCTCCTGTCACTACAACATTTTTGTAATCGTCAATTGTCATTCCTAATCACCGTAGAGGTGAAAAGGCAATCCGGCAATAAGTGAGCTCACAACCTTTTAATCTTTTCGACTTAACAAGAAACTTATGTGACTGAGTAGGTACTACGATTTAACTGTGACAAAAAAATCAAAAAGATTTAAAACTTCTTCTGAAAATTCAAAATTTGAAATTACNGATGACACAAGTCAGGTTTTGCTTGATTTAGTAAACGGAATTCGTGATCTTGAAGAACGAGTTTCGTCACTGGAACAAAGTTTCAATGTTCTTGGAACTACTACTTCTTCAGCTGATGAAGATGCGATACTAGAAACTCAGCTTCATGTTGCGCGCCTGTCAGCCGAACTTTCTCGTTTAACTGTAGAGCTAAGAGGTAAAATTTCTGTTCTTAGCAGCGATGCCGGAATGGATCTTGAAGAAGAAATTCTGTCTCCGTCTCTCGATGGTGANGAAGCTTTTAGTGACCTTGCAGCAGACTCGCCCGTAAGAAAACAATATGACAAAAAAACTGGTGGCTGGCAGCCACTAAATTGATTGTAATCAGGAGGCTTCAAGAGCTAAAGCATTAACAAGCTCTTGAATTTGTGCTTGTAAACGCCCGAACTCAGCCCAATCTGCGGGATTGTTTGCCAGAGCTGCGGCTGAGGCTTTCTGCAGACGGTCTATTTCAACAATAATTTCGGCTACATCTTCAGAGATGTCTGCAAACTCAATAGTAGAAACAGATTCCTCTTGAGAGGGATCTTCTTCATTAGTTTCTATTTCTGAAGATTTGCCCGAAGTTATTCCATCAAATAATCCAGATAATGAAGAATTTGTAAGGGTTTCAAGAGCGTCTTGTAAAGAATCCGCCATTACTACGTCTTCGCCCACTGCGACAATTACCTGAACCAATTCTGGAACTGTGCTGTCACCCTCAGCTTGTACATACAACGGCCGGACATAAAGTATCGAGTCTTCGATTGGCACTAATAAGAGTTCCCCAAACAAGACTGTCGAGCCTCGTTGGCTCAACAAAGTTTGAAGACTTGCTACTTCCTCGTCATTACGAATTCTCTCCTCAGCTAGAGCTGGCCCATCAAAGTTTGATGAAGGAGGTCGGTAAACTGCTAACTTCCCATAATTGTCTTTATCACTTCGGCCAACTATGAATGCTGCAAGTTCTTTACGAGTATCTTCCTCATCCAGGGGAACAAACGCCCTTAAGACTACGTACTCAGCTTCGGTAGAGTCAGGTAGTTCTACAATCGTTCTGTAAGGAGCCATTCGCATATCTCTACTACCTATACGGATACCTTGTTCATTTACAATCGCTAAATTTGCAGCACCTTCTCCAGTTCTACCTGGATCTTGAGAGACCGCCCACTCTGCCGCTCTTTGATAAAAGTTCTCTGTGTCGTCAACATGGTATTTACCCCAAAGTTCTGTCTGGACTCGGAATAGGTCTTCGGGGTAACGGACATGATCAATTAAAGAAGCTGGCATTTCATCTATTGGCTTAAATAAACCTTCGAATGCTCTCTGGTAAGCATTGATTAATGGGTCTTGTGGATCGACAATATAAAAAATCACTTCTCCTGTAAAAGAATCAACTGTTGCTTTAACTGAATTTCTTACATAGTTGAAGTTGTGTCGTAATCCGCTCTTTCGCGGGAGCTCAGCTACAGGCGCGTTTTGGGCATATGGGTAACGGTCCGTTGTTGTATAGCCATCTATCATGTAAATGATGCGCCCATTGTCTAATACTGGATAAGGATCAGCATCAAAATGCAAGAACGGTGCGAGTTTTTCGACTCTTTCTCTTACATCACGAACAAACATCACTTTGGAGTCGTCGGTTACGAAATTTGAGATAAGAGGCTCTATTTGACCGAATCTCAGAGCAAAAGCGAGTCTGCGGAATAATGATCCCATGCCAACTCCACCATCACCACCTAATTCTTCATATCGGACTGCAAGTGTTTGTTGATTTTCGTCGGTGTAATCAACCTCGTTTCGGCTCGCTCCTAGAACCGCATACCCTCCAAGATTTTCTCCTACATATATTTGGGGTCTATCGAGGGTTAGGTTAATTGATTCGTCTATTGCTACTGGTAAATCTCCTATCAAAAAGTCAGGGTCACCCGAACCTTTGACTCTTGAAACTGGTGCTAATGCAAGGCCATAACCGTGCGTGAATGCAACATGCTGGTTTTCCCATGAACGGGTTTCATTTAAATTCAGTTCTCTTGCGCCAAGTAGCACCTGAGTTGTTTCACCATTGACTTCATATCGATCAGTGTCTAGAACATCGGAAAATCTGTAAAACTCTCTTTCTCCTTGAAGACGGTCGAAAGTTGCTTGAACTACCAATGGGTCCAAAATTCTTATATTTCTAACTGTTTCTGAATTACTTCTTAAATCATTTGCAGTAATACTGTTGTCAAAATCTGTCAGTTGAACTTCATCAATTTCATCTAGTCCGTAAGCTTCTCGTGTAGCAAAAATATTTCTTTCTATATAGGGAGCTTCTTTTTCCGACTCTGCTGGTTCAACACGGAAATTTTGTATAACTGCTGGATAGATACTCCCGACTACTACTGCTACAAAAGCCCATAGGCCGACTGCGAGTGTAGGTAGGACCCATCCTCTTCTACGAATGTTGACTACCAAAAGAATTACTGCCAACAAAGAGATGAGAATCAACAAATTCGTTGCGGGAAGTTGGGCTTTTACATCTGTATAAGTAGCTCCATCAACGGCGCCCCGGTCAGATGTAGTTAATTCATATCGGGCTAACCAGTAGTTTGCTGCTCGAACTAAAGCTATAGCTGCAAGTAGTACAGATAAATGCGCTTTAACCTGGGGCTTAACTCTCTCTCCTGAAGTTTGAAACCTGATACCACCGTTTAGGTAGTGGGTTATAGCGGTGAAAATAAGTGTTACTAGGAGGGTTCCGAATACCCAATCAACTACGAAATTGAAAAAGGGTAATTCAAACATGTAGAAACCTATATCTTTATCAAACTGGGCATCGTTTACTCCGACGTCTTCCCTGTTTGTAAACAAAAGCCAGTCTTGCCATTTATCTGAGACTCTTAATCCAGCTATTAGTGCAAAAAAGGCGGAAAAAAGAATCCGAACAAGTCGATCTCTTTTACCTATAAACGTGTGGTAATGAACAAGTAGATCTTCTTCCGGTCCGGCTGGTCGCACTCGTGGTGCTAACCGCTGAGCGACTGTTAAATTTCCGAAGAGAATTAGAAAAAATAGGAGCATAAAGAGTAGTACAAGAACTACCTGTGCTCCTATGACTGCTTTGAAGACGTTGCCTTGGCCAAGCGAGTCGAACCACAAAAAATCAGTGTAAAAACCAGCTAATCCCCGTAGTGACATGAGGAGAAAAATTCCGACTGCTATTACTCCGAAAATAATTAGTCTGAGACGACCTACAGAACCTCGCCGACCGCGACGAGGTAAAACTCTTGGTCTAGGTGGTGGAGCGTCTTCAGGTTGCATGTTTAACTTCTTTCTCTGCGAAATCCATCCGCTCTTGTCTCATTCCTTAAGCTTACTGGTGACCGTATTGGGGGAAACGTGTGTAATTCACAATATTAATTTTTTGGTAGTTCTAGTGAATCGCCATTTCCACCTAAGTCTGTGAGAACCTGAAGGGCAGCTTCTAAATTTGCGACCCCTTCTACTTTCATTTTCCCAGCGTGTTTTTGAGCTTTTTCTAATAAATTTTCGGGCACTAAAAACAAATCCATTCCAGCTTTTCGAGCAGTAATGGTTTTCTGTTCAACCCCTCCGATGGAGCCTACATTTCCTTCTAGATCGATTGTGCCTGTCGTGGCAATCTGAAATCCTCCAGTTAATTCACCTGGAGTTAAAACATCTAATACAGATAACGTGAGTGCCAAACCAGCTGAATTCCCTCCAATTCTTCCGGTGTTTACTAGAACTTGTACGGGTAAATCATCATTGTCTTCTATACGAGTCTGAGGTGCTATACCGAGGAAAGCAATTGATGGTTCATCTTCACGTGAGCCAAGTTCGATCGAGATTTCTCTTGGTTCAGAACCATCGATTTTCTCTATGTCAAGTTGAATAACTTCTGAAGGTTCACGTTCTCTGATTTCAAGAATTAAGTCTTTGTCTGTAAAGACCTTTTTTTTATTTACTGCGATTATTACATCAGAAGTTGTCAGAATCCCTTCAGATGGGCCCCCAACTGAGGCAATTCCTACGCCTGTAGCTTTGTATGGTTCTAAACCTAAATAACTTAATGCCACAGATACTGCTGTCGATTTAGAAACTCTCATTAGCTCAAAATTAAAAGTTTGATTTTCGTCCCTGTTTCTTGTTCCTAAGATCGAATCTTCATCAATTAACTCAACAGAGTCTTTAAAGGTTCCTTCAAGGAACTCCCAGCCATTTATCGATGAATCTTGCGAAATGGTAGTGAAATGAACCTCACCAGCGGGTTCGAAGCTTCTACCTTCCGATATAACTATTCTGCTCGACAATTCGTTTACTGTTCCTGGTTTAAATGCGAAATAAGGTAGCCGTATGAAAGTCATAGACGCTAGGAATCCGACTAAAAGAAAAAATAGTATTCCCGTTTTCCATTTCTTTGAGATTTTTTTGTTCATCAAGTTCTCACGCATTATTTGCGATTACCGTATCCATGCGGTTTCTTAGACTTTACATTTTTTTATAAATGTATTTATAAATTCCTGACTGCAGTTGCTTTAACTGTCATGATTAAATTACGAGAAGACTTTTAAGGAATTCAAATTTTTCACAGATTACGACACATCTTCAGCTCTCCCATCCCGCCAGAGGGTAGTACCGAACGCGCAGCAGATAATGGGTGGAGTCCAGTAGCTAGATTAGGGGTTTGGTTCCAGCCTCCACGCCAAATTACTTTAGGNAAATCAGCGAAAATCCGTTGGTGGCATCGATTAAGGTCCTTGGTTCTTCTCGTGCTCTTCGTNATCTTTGGAGGGACTCTTCTGGCTTCACTAATCGGATTGGTTATTTTCGCAGGGGGTTTTCTCTTGGAACAGGCAATCGGGTAAGTGGACTCAAATACTGAAAATAGGCGAAANGCTGTTCTTGCTGGACACTCGGGTGACTATGAATNAGCGAATTCATTATTAACTGATGATGACCCAAAGGTAAGAGGTGCGGCTCTCAGCTCCTTAGAAAAACTAGNAATGCTTTCAGGCGAAATTCTGGAAAAATCTGTCTGTGACTCGTCCCCTGAAGTTCGTAAAAGAGCTGTCGAGTTGCTAGCTAAAAGACCTGAAGAAATTCCTCTGGNCATACTAAATGATGAAGACTATCTAGTCGTAGAAACAGCGTGTTGGGCTATAGGAGAAAAAGAAAACCCGTCTCTTGATCTGATTAACAAACTTTGTTTAATTGCTGACAGTCATGAAGAGCAACTATGTAGAGAAGCCGCTGTTGCTGCTCTTGGGTCTATNGGTTCNCCTTTAGGGCTTGAAACTGTGCTGGCGGCCCTCAATGATAAGCCTGCGATAAGACGCAGAGCTGCGATTGCTCTTGCAGCTTTTGAAGATCCGAAAGTTGATGAAGCGCTTAAAAAATCTCTGGATGATAGAGATTGGCAAGTAAGACAAATAGCTGAGGATCTACTTGATGTAAATAGAGTGATCAGTCCCGTTGATATTGGGCCGCGNCCGGATTAATTATTAACGTCTAGCTTCCATAAACATTGCACGCATCGCATCAAAATCTTCAACAAGTTGGCCGGCTCCTAGAACCACGCATTCCATTGGTGATTCTGCGTGTACTACTGGCACTCCGGTTTCTTGTGATATACGACTATCCAGTCCCCGTAAAAGACTTCCGCCTCCCACAAGATAAATACCNCTCGTTAGTAAATCCTGNGCCAGTTCAGGNGGGGCTTTCCCTAGACAGCTGACTACTGAATCAACCATGACTGATACGGGTTCTTCAATTGCTGTTCTTATCTCATAGGGTTGAAGGATTACTGTCTTTGGCATGCCGGTAAACATTTCTCGCCCTCGTACTTCTGCTCTGCCTTCACCTGGTGTTTCTGCGGCAGATCCAACTGTCCATTTTATTTCTTCGGCGGTTCTCTCGCCTATTGCTAGTCCGTATTCTCTTCTTATGTAATTTTGAATTGCATCGTCGATGTCAAAAGAGCCAACGCGTTTTGCTTCTATTTCAACAATTCCACCTAACGAAAGTAGTGCTGTTTCTGAAGTGCCGCCTCCTATGTCGACAACCATGCTTCCAAAGGCTTCACTTATTGGAAGGTTTGCCCCAATGGCGGCGGCTAAAGGTTGTTCGATTAGCTGTGCGTCTGAAGCTCCTGCACGTCGGCAGGCTTCTGTAACTGCTCGCCTTTCAACGGGTGTGATCGCAGATGGTACACAAATCACAACTCTTGGTTTATTGAATCGACTTACTCCGGCTCTTTTAAGGATTAGACGCACCATTCTTTGGGTTATGTCGAAATCTGTAATGGCTCCTTTTCTTAATGGGCGGTGTGCGACTATATGAGCTGGAGTTCTTCCTATCATGTTCCAAGCATCTGAACCCATTGCTAGAACTTCACGATTATTTTCATTTAAAGCAATCACGGAAGGTTCTGCTAAGACTATTCCTTCACTTCGCGCGTAAACCAAAGTGTTTGCTGTTCCGAGGTCGATAGCTAAATCCCTTGCCATTTTAATCTTCGCGTTCTGTTTGAGTTTCTATTTTTTCTTCACTGCCTATCACTCTTATACCATCTGGGTTTTGCATCCGTCTAGGTTTTTTTTGTGATGCTCCTCTTAGGATCTTCTGCAATTCACCGGGAGTTGCTGAACGAGTTCTAGGTCTTGTGACCAACCAAAGAATAAGTGAACCGATTACGGCTATGACCACTGTTCCAGCTAGGAAAATTAAATTCGTATTCATGGGTTTTCGTTACCTGATTCAAGAGAATCTAGTTCATCTAATTCGGTGATGTGTTGCGCGTCGAGTCCCCAGTCATTTCCGTCTTCCCATGTTTCAGATTTCCAAATTGGAACAGTTTTTTTAAGTGTGTCTATGCACCAGCGCCCTGCTGAAAAAGCATCGTCTCTGTGTGCTGAAGACACTAAGACGATTACTGCTGTTTCACTGATTTCAAGTTTTCCGGTTCGGTGCAGCATTACTATTCTTCTTACTTCTGGCCAGTGTTCGCGGGTTTTTTCAGCGATTTTCTCTAATCGCGGTAGGGCTTGTTCTTCGTATGATTCATAAGTTACTTCTGTGACGTTTGCTCGACCTTCAGCATGATTTCTGATATTGCCGGTGAAAAGAACGACGGCCCCGCAGTCAGGTTGGTTAACCCATTCCAGAGCTTCGTTTACTGGGAGAGTTTGGTTATCCAAACCAATCCAAGTGTCGGTGTTAGTCGGTGGGGAAAGCGTCATTTTGAAATCTTAGGTAGATAATAAATGTTACGCATATGGTGAGCAGAATAGCGTATGGTTGCCTGCCTTTATTAACCGTTGTGGGATAAGAATTTTATTTTTGTTAAATAGCAGTTTGTTTCTAAATTTTGTTTTCTAAAAAATCAACGCTAAAACATTTTTTGAATCTACGATGCAGTTGTGGAGTTCTTCGATCCATCCAACCCAGATGATGACAATCCTTTTTCTGATATGTCGTTTTTGAATGAGATTTTAAAATCTTTTTCTCAACAGGGTGGACAATCAGCTAAGCAGATAGCGATGGCTATTGCCTCGGGTGGTACTAGTGAACCCAATGTTGATCCTGTTGAACGTATGGAGTTTGAGAATCTTTTAAGGGTTGCTGAGTTGCACGTTAATAAAGTGACAGGTTTACCTCCTTCTCGTAGCGGGTCTTTAACGATAGAACCGGTTACTAAAGCTGGTTGGGCGACACATTCTTTGGATGCGCTTAAACCTTTGCTTGTCGGTTTGGCTTCTATAGGAACTGATGAAGTTGAAGACTTCGGTGATGTTCCTTCTGAAATTAGTCAAATGATGGCTTTGCTTGCTCCAATGATGGCTGAAATGACTACGGGGACAATGGTGGGTCATCTTGCTAGTAGGTGTCTGGGGACTTACGATCTTCCGATACCGCGTGAAGATGATCGTATTCTTCTGGTTGCGCCTAATATTGATGCTTTTGGTGAGGATTGGAGTATCCCTAAAGAAGATTTGAGGCTTTGGATTTGTCTTCATGAAGTTACCCATCATGCTGTTTTAGGAATTCCTCATATCAGAAAAAATCTGAGTGGATTGTTAACTCAGCATGCTGAAAGTTTCAGTAACGACCCTTCGGTAATTCAGGATCAATTTGGGGAAATCGAAATTGGAGAAGGGCTGGAGGGTTTGGCTTCTTTACAAAATGTTTTAAATCCTGAAATGGTGTTAGGTGCGGTTCGTTCACCTCAGCAAGAGGCTCTTTTGCCTTATTTGGAAGCTCTTGTTGCAGTAATTATTGGTTTCGTTGACCACACAATGGATCAGATAGGGAATGATTTGATTCCTTCTTACCCGATGATGACCGAAGCTCTGCGGAGACGCCGGGTTGAAACTGGGGAAGCTGATCGTTTCGTAGAGAAGATTTTGGGTTTAAATCTGACTCAAGAACAGGTGGATCGCGGTGTCTCTTTTATTGATGGAGTTGTTGAAAGGGTAGGTTCTAAGGGTCTGGATCGACTTTGGGTTGACGAATCGAATCTGCCGACTCCTAGTGAAGTTGATGCTCCAGGGTTGTGGTTGGCAAGATTAGATTTGGAAACTGGAAACTAGTTTTCTTCCTCGGTGCTTCTTGTCCAAAAGCCAAGTTGACCGTCCGGTTTTTGAGGTTCTTCAGGTGTGATAATTTTTTGTGCTTTACGAGCTTCTCGTGTGCGTGGTAGGTAAAAAACGAGTCCTAGTCCTACGCCAAGCGCCATCGTGAAATAGCCGACTTGTATTGGGAGCATTGCGATTAACAAAGCTATAAGTGATCCGAATGCCCAGCTGAGTTGAAATCTTCCTTCGAAAAGAGCGAAAGACCTTCCATGGTTTGCATCTGGTGCGTCTCTTTGAACGAGCGAGTCGAACGCTAATTTAGCCGATCCTGCAGACCCGGCTAAAAGTAAGGAAACAACCATGGCTCCTGAAATTGATGGAAGCCACGATGCAGATACTGTTCCAGCGAAAGCTATAAAGAGGACACCTGAGATGATTCTCTCTTCGACCATTAGCATTCTTAGCCGTGGTGCCATACGTGCCCCTAGGAGAGCTCCGCCGCTTGCACACGCGAGAACGGCACCGTAATGCCAGACTGGGGCTCCAGGAGTTCCGAGAATGTCTTGATCTCTTATTAATCCGGTAGCTACACCTGATGCACGGCCTGTTCCTTCCATTGGTACGCCTTCTTCACCTCCTCTGAATTCGAATGCGAGTAGGAAAGTCATGAAACCCACAGCGGCTCTTAGAACTGCCATTGCTGTAGCTGCGTTTATTATTCCTGATGAACGCAGTTCTATTTTTTCTCCTTGTGTTGCTGGTGTGGTTGCAACAGTGATTCTTGGGATTTGAACTGCTGAGACTAAAGTAAGTGTGAATCCTATTACTGCAATTTTCGCAGGCCAGGATGAACCTATTAGGAGAGCTAGTCCTCCTATTGAGGCTCCGAAAAAGCTTCCGACTGCGCTTAGGAGCGCCAATTTAGAATTCGCTTCTACTAGATCTCTTTCTGAACTCACTAATTTTGGGACCACAGCGCTTTTCGCGACCGAATAGGCTTTTTGAAATACGAGAATCCCGAAAGCGATTGGGAAAAGGGCAAGACTTTCGATGTACAGGGCGAGAAGTGTTGCCAGAGTTGCGCGTGCGAGCAGTGTTATGAGAATCATTGTTCTTCTACCGCCAGCGATTCGGTCCATGAAAGGGCCTATGAGTGGGGTGACGATTGCGAATGGTGCGATGGTTAAAAGGAGATACAAGGCTATTTTTGGTCTTGCTGAGTCTGGGTCAAGAAAAAAGAGTGAACCTGCTAGCGCCACTGCGATCATCGCGTCTGCGGCT
>PATJ01000024.1 GCA_002713545.1 Acidimicrobiaceae bacterium | reverse complement strand
TGGAGCAACAGTCGTAGTTGGAGCAACAGTCGTAGTTGGAGCAACAGTCGTAGTTGGAGCAACAGTCGTAGTTGGAGCAACAGTCGTAGTTGAGCTCTCGCTGCAAGAGACAGCTAAAAGAAAGACACCCACATATAACAACTTTGTTTTAGGAATCAACATCAATACCCCCTATGTTTTGATGCCACCTACTCCACATTAGCTGGCCATATAACTTTTCTCTTGATCGACGGATCACAAATTTTGACCTGTCAAATTCCCAAAGTATGGTCACTTGCATCAACTTAATTGAGGTGTGATGAATAATAGGATTTCCGAACTTTTAAATTTAACCGATAAAACAGCTCTCGTAACAGGAGGAGCTACTGGAATCGGAGAATCAATTGCAGAAACTTTGGCAGCAGCCGGTGCCCGAGTAGTGATTGCTGACATTAATTTGGAAGGCGCAAACTTAGTGTCTTCAAGAATTGGTGGGCACGCTATTGAAACAGATGTAACAGATCCTGCATCAGCTGAATCAGCCGTTAATTTTGCTAATACTGTTGGAGAGGGAATTTCGATATTGGTCAATAATGCTGGCTCATACCATCACGCTGGAAGCATCCTTGACCAGTCACACGAATCATGGGCTACCTCCATTTCAATAAACCTAGAAAGCATGTTTTGCTGCGCCCAACCGGCAGCAAAGATAATGGCCTCAAAAGGTTCAGGTGGAACAATCGTCAATATAGCTTCGGTTGATGGAATACTCCCTTGTCTNGGTGCAGGCTACGACACNGCNAAAGCAGGAGCGATTCATTTCACCCGAACCCTTGCTTTAGATCTTGCTCCACACCAGATAAGAGTCAATGCTGTTAGCCCCGGAAATATACCGGTCCCAACTCTTAAAAAAATGCACAATGGCGAAATAGATCATTTCTGGCCTGAAGATTCATCTGAAACAGGCCTTATGGGCCCAATGATGAAAGCACGATCTAACAACATTCCTTTGGGTCGAAAGGGTGAAACGAAAGAAATAGCTAATGCTGTCTTNTTTCTAGCTAGTAGTGCCTCCAGTTATATAACTGGTCAAAACCTTGTAGTTGACGGAGGTTGGACCCTTATCTAGCTGCAATTANCTCATTCGTTCAAAGCTTCCGACATCAAATTTCAAAATATCCATGTCGTTCACTCCCCAATTGGCCATCGCTTCTCTAAATGGGGTCATATGCGATGTCAAAAAGTGATNATCTAAAGCTTCTTGCGTTTCCCAGCGTTCAAATACATGCAAGACCTTTGGGTCTATTGGGTCAACGCTGAACACATAGTCGATACAGCCATCTTCTTGATGCGTAGCTTCCATCATGNTGCGACATGCTTCTAAGACTTCTTCTGTCNCGGGTTTTTCTATTCTGATTGTTCCGGCAATAATTAACATGAATTAAGACTAGATTTAAAAAAAGATTATGACTATTTGAGAAGATTTAACGATAATTTATGTGTGTTGCGTCCAACGTGTCAGATATCAAAGTTGAGTTACTTTTAAAAGATAGGAAAAAATGACTAACGACATTACTCTCAATGAGTTTGAAAGTAAGGCAAGAAACTGGCTTGATGCAAACGCTCAAAAAAAACCGGATGTGTCTGACAAAGAAGCTGAGTGGGGAGAAGGTGAATTTAGCGTTGCCGTTTTTCATAATCTAACGTTCGAAGAAGAAAGAGATTTACTTCAAGAAGCTGCAGAATGGCAAATTGCTAAATCTAAAGAGGGCTACCACGCAATCACATGGCCAACCCAATACGGCGGTTTAGATCTACCTATTGAATTTGCCAGAGCTTTCGCTCGTCTGGAATCTGACTATATTACTCCTTCACGTCACGAAACTTTTAGTGTTACGACGCGCTTAATCGCTCCAACAGTTCTTCATTACGGCACTGACCATCAAAAAGAGGAACTTCTTTCAGATCTTTTCAGTGCAAAAATCTATTGCTGTCAGCTTTTTTCTGAACCCGGAACTGGAAGTGACCTAGCAGGTCTTGGGTGCAAGGCCATTAAAGATGGCGATGAATGGGTGATAAATGGTCAGAAAGTTTGGAGTTCAGGCGCCCAATTCAGCCAGTGGGGTGAACTAATCGCCCGAACACATTTTGATCAACCAAAGCACAAAGGAATGACCGCGTTCATGATTCCAATGGATTTACCAGGAATTGAAGTAAGGCAAATAAGACAAATGAGTGGCGGAACTTCCTTTAATGAAGTTTTTTTCAGCGATGTTCGAGTCCCAGATAATCTCCGTCTAGGACCTGAAGGGGAGGGCTGGGGAGTTGCTTTAACTACGTTAAGTTTTGAAAGGGANCATTCAGACTCTGATGGAGGCGGTCGAGCAGGCGGGAAATGGAGTCAACTTCTCGGCACTGCAAAATCTTTGGGCCTTCTTCAAGATCCTCAAATTCGCCAACGGCTCATGGAGGTGTACACCCAAACCCAAATTCAGCGCTTTGTAAATAGAAGAGCCGCAGACCTAAGGAAATCTGGGAAACCGCCAGGACCAGAAGGGTCGCTTGGAAAACTTCTTTGGACAGAAGGCATGGGACTTATGTCTGACGTGGTTGGTGAAATACTCGGTCCTCGCCTCATAGCAGATACCGAAACTTGGGGTACTTATGAATGGGGTGAGCACGTGCTAGGAGCACCCGGTTATAGAATCGCAGGTGGTTCAGATGAAATTCAAAGAAATATTATAGGTGAACGAGTTTTAGGTTTACCAAAAGAACCAGATCCATACAAAGGTCTCCCGTGGGAGGAAATCCCAAAAAATTAAAAGCTGCGAAATAACTTTTTTACGAGGGGTTAATTTCTATTTCTAATGACTTCAAACCTCTGAGCATAAAACTTGGCAAATAATCAAAATTATTTGTAGTCGCCAACTCAAAAGAATCTATTCGTTTAACCAATTCTTCTAAGGCAACACGCAGTTCAAGCCTCGCCAAACTTGCTCCCAAGCAATAATGAGCGCCTTTGCCAAAAGCTAAATGACTAAACAAATCATCTCTATCTGGATTAAAGGTGTCACCATTAGGGAAAATGCTCTCGTCACGATTAGCTGATGCNAACATCACAACCATCCTTGTACCTGCTGGAATTTTTGTGCCTGCAACCTCCACATCATTCTTAGCGAACCGCCAAAATCCCTGTGTAGGAGTAGTCATTCTGATGGTTTCTTCTACTACTTTTCCAGCTCTCTCCGGATCGTCTCTTAGCATCTTCCACTGTTCAGGGTTTTCGCCAAGTAAACGCATCATTTCTGTAAGTGTTTTGGTAGTAGTTTCGTTTCCTGCTACTACAAGCTGAGAGACGATGCTAAGCATTTCTTCCATGGTAAGTGGTTCATCAGGGAGATCCGGATCCTCATCCTTATCGATGCGTGCATTGAGTAGATTTGTGAGGATATCGTCTTCAGGATTTTCCCGACGTTTCTCAAATTGTTCTGCAAAATAATGCTGAAATTCAATAATTCCTTTTTCATGCACTAAACGTTGATCATCAGAAATAGCAGTACCGATTGCCGCAATATTGTCATCGCTCCAGCGTTTAAAGTCCGCCAGACGATCTTCAGGAACATTTAGTGCCTTGGCAATTGTCCTAACTGGCAACGGAACTGCAAATTCCTTAACAAACTCGATTTTGTCTTCGTTTATAAATGAATCAATCAAGCCAGATGAGATCTCTCTTATATTTGGCTCTAGTGAACTAACCGCACGCGCGGTAAAAGCTTTATTTACCAACTTCCGATACCGAGTTTGATCTGGCGGGTCAATGGTTAACATCGTTCCTACCCGTTTGTAGCCACCTTCTTCTTCGTAAAGTTTTCGAATTCGGTCTGCTAATTCAGCATTAACTGGCATTGCTGCACCACCGCCGGTTTCTGACGAGAAAGTATCTGTATCTTTAATTATCTCGAGAACATCGTCGTATCGAGTTACTAGAACTATTGGAACTCCTGCTACTTCAGTTGAATACACAGGATGCTCCTCGCGCATCTTTTCGTAATAGAGATGTGGGCATTGCTGCACAGCAGGATCCAAAAGCTTAAAGCCTTCTAAATCAACGGATTCTTCTATCATCTAATTACTCCTATTTTGAGCAAGACCTCTGAATAACTTTACTGATTATAAGCATCTTTGTTTCTATTAGGAAACCAAGGTTACTTGTCCCGTATCTCCATTAACTTCAATCTCTGCTCCATCTGGTATTCGTTTTGTGGCATCAGTTGCGGCTACTACACATGGTAGTCCTAGTTCACGACTGACTATGACGGCATGACTTATCTGACCACCTACGTTGACTACAACTGCTCCTGCTGTCATGAACAAAGGCGTCCAGGCTGGGTCTGTGAGTGGAGCTATCAAAATTTCTCCAGGTTCCAGCCCACGGGGGTCCGAAGGGTCCGTTACTACTCTGGCTTTACCGCGATAGGTTCCCGGACACCCTGGAACACCTTGAAGAACTTCTCCTACCGAAGCTGCTTCCATTTCGTCATCGCCACGCACCTCCCATTCAGTCATAGGAGGAACAACTCCATTCTTTACAAAAAATGGGGGTTCAATCGTCCACAACTGTTCATAATCGCTTGCACGTTTAGCTAGCTGCTCTGTGAAGTCCGAAGGATTAGAAACAAAAGATTCTAGCTCTTCATCTAAAAGCATGAAAATATGAGTCGGCTCTTCAAGATGTCCTTCAGCTGCCATACGGTTACCCAGTTCATAAAAAATTACACGTGACTCGTTTATGACTCTCACTAAATTAGTTTTGGTCCTCTCACGAAACTCCATCATGTTCCCGGCTACTAAAGCACCTTCAAACATTCCTATCAATTCTTCGTTGCCCATCTCTGCAAGAGTTGCCCGGATGCTTGCAATCACTTCTTGACGTTCAGCAGTTTTTGCTGACTGCCTAATTTCTGGTGCCTCACTGTCATCCTGTAACCTGACCCGATCAAGAAGAGCTAGCGCCAGCTCAGGTTTAGTCTCCCAGCTGTTAGCGCTTACTTCCCATTCATTCGGGCCTCGACAACCGAAACGGAAAATAAAATCATTCCAATCGTTTAAAAAGTCCGTCACGTCCAAATCGTCTAAAGAATCCAAACGATTCAACAGGCCTTCTACTCCCGAATCAAATTCACTAGTAAGAAGCCCAGAGTTGCGCACTTTTCGGGAAATATCCCAGAGTACGAATGAGGGTTCAGCTGAGTCAACACTACCTAAACCTGACAATACCTTCATTGGAATTGTCGGGTCACCAATGGCTTCACCAACTGCAAAAAGTAATCCTGGGGCTAACCCTGATCCAGATGAAGTTAAACAATGCAATGTAAAGCCTGAATGGTGCAACGGTTGAATTTCTCTTATTCTTGCTAAAAGTTCACTTGAGGAAGTCGAAGAAATATCAGGTCTGTTAGCGCGGAGCGCTATCGTTTCTTCTCTTCCCTGATCGAGTTCAGGCCATTCATTAAGGGTCATTATCCAGCCCGTGTGAGTATTAATACCATCTACTAGGTCAGGACGCTCATCATCGGGATGCGGCTCATAAGCTGGGACATCTGGGTGATCACCGAAAAATGCCATATCGAGTTGCTCGACGGTCAATGCAGGATTTCTAACACCTTGCATTCGAACATTCGAAAGATTTATATAGAAATACCCACCGAAAAATCCAACTGCTTCCGGCCTTACTTGAGCCATTTCGCCTTCGGCTATGTTTCCTGTTCTAACGTAGCCGTCTCTCCATCCTTGAAGCATTGCGTTTTCCCATGAATAGGTCTGCCCTAACGGAGTNGCAGGCGTAGCCAAAACTTCACCTGCATTAGCTCTCGTGTAATGAGGCCACCGCTCACTTGGAGTCCAATCACAAAACCATTTTTCGATCATTTTTTNTCCCTNCCGAAATTCAAGAATATCGTCACTCGAGTCACAGTAACTATCCGGCTGGGATTATCATAATTAATGTCTGATAAGGAATAAAATATGGTCTCTTCAACAAGTCAAACTTTTTGCCGCATCTGTCACGCAGCTTGCCCAGTCGANGTGGAAATTGAGGAAAATAAGGTCATTTCGGTTCGAGGTGTTAAAGAGGATCCTCTTTTCAAGGGGTACACCTGTATTAAAGGAAGACAAATTCCTGATCAAATAAATTCTCAAGAACGACTAAGGTTCCACCTTCANAAAACCAAAGATGGTCATTTTGAAGAAGTTACAAGAGCTAAAGGACTTGACGAAGTCGCAAAAAAACTTGAAGAAATTATCGAACAGTACGGTTCTGGTGCGGTTGCAAGTTACACAGGCACAGGTGGTTATCAAAGTTCCTGCGCATTAGCGACTGCTGAAGCTTGGCATAAAGGAATTGGATCACATCAGCTATACACATCCGTGACAATAGATCAACCCGCTAAAACGACTGCCCCTATGCGTACAGGTGCTTGGGGTGCTGGCATTCACAACTTTCGTGACTCAGACATTTTTCTTGCCGTTGGTAACAACCCAATGGTTTCTAGTTACAGCCCGCTTGGTGGCCTTCAAGGAACTGATCCCTTTACAAAAATGCGAGAAGCAAAGAAAAAGGGAATGAAGCTTATAGTTGTAGATCCTAGAGAAACTGAACTTGCATCTTCTGCTGATATACATTTGCAACCTATTCCTGGTGAAGATCCAACGCTTTTAGCGGGACTTTTAAATGTTATTTTTGAAAAATCTGTTTACGATCATAATTTTTGCGATGAATGGGTTGAACCTTCAACACTTAATAGTTTGATCAACTCAATTTCAAGATTTACTCCCGAATACGTTGCGAAACGTTGNGATGTTGATCANGGNGCNATAATTGAAGCAGCATTGATGTTTGCAAATGGGGAAAAAGGAGGCGCAGGGACGGGAACGGGNCCTAGTATGGCTCCTCATTCNAGTCTGACAGAACATCTAATAATCTGTCTCAATGTTATTTGNGGNCGCTACAACCGTGAAGGAGATTTAGTAGANAGNGGCAATTTNTTATATCCNNACTCNCCAAGATTNGCTCAAGTNATACCNGCAAAAGANCCAACTCCTGGNCCTNCTTCTAGATTTAGAAATCTACGTGGTTATAGAGGTCAAATGCCTTGTTCTACTTTGGCTGACGAAATCCTTGAACCTGGAGAAGGTCAAATACGTGCACTGATAGTTAGTGGCGGTAATCCCGTTGTCGCTTTTCCTGATCAAGAACTAACAATGAGTGCACTCAAAGACTTGGATCTATTAGTTGTTTTAGATCACCGAATGACAGCTACTGCAGAATTGGCTGATTATATATTCGCTCCAAGGTTGGCTCTAGAAAGAGCTGATGTTCCCCACTTGATGGACCGTTGGTTTGCTGCCCCTTATACGAATTACACCGATGCTGTCGTAGAGGCTGAATCTGAACTTATTGCAGAGTGGGAATTCTTTTGGGAGGTTGCGCGTCGGATGAACACGCCTATTGCCCTATCTGGTGGAGAACTGCCACTTGATCATAAACCTACAGATGATGCGGTAATTGATCTTGTCTATTCAGATTCAAGAATGCCTATGGACCAAATTAGAGAAAATCGAGGAACTATTCACGATGGCAAAGAATATGTTGTGCAACCTGCAGATCCAGGCTGCACTTCAAAATTTAATCTCATGCCCGATGGTATTGAGGCCGAGATCGATGAGGTTTTTGAGGAAGCAACAGGGGCAGAGCTATGGCCAGGATTTGACCCTGCCATTCATACTTTTCGACTAATCAGCCGTCGCCTCAAAGACGTCCTTAACTCGTTGGGAACAGAACTGCCGCAAATTGCTGCAAGATCTACTACTAACTACGCGTACATGAGCCCTGATGACATGAAAGATCTAAAAATCAGTGACGACGATTTAATTGACATTAGTTCTCCTAGATCGACTATCACCGGTGTAGCTAAAGCAGACAGAACTCTTAGACGTGGAATCGTTTCAATGGCGCATTCTTGGGGTGGCACATCACTAACTGATGAAAAGGTCAGAGATATTGGAACACCTACCAGTCGTTTGACTTCCGCGAGAGAAGCAATAGACCCAATCAACGGAATGGTTGTATCCAGTGCTATACCTGTAAAAGTGCAACTTACAGAAGAATTTTCTCCAAACTAATTTTAGAGAATAACTTCTTCTGCTCGGAGTCTGTCGATCGTTTCCTTATCTCGGTTTAGTTCACCTAGTATTTCATCATTGTGTTGCCCTAATAATGCCGCAGACTCTCGCATTTCTGCTGGTGTATCTGAAAATCTAGCCGCAGGAACTGGTTGTCTAATTTTTCCTGCTTCTGGATGCTCCCAAACCCTTAATACTTCATTGTGTAAAACTTGAGGATCCTCTAATGTCTCCTCTCCTTCCAAAATAGGTCCACATGGCACTTGATGCTCTATAAGTTTTGGAATGATTTCATCATTCGTAACCTTTTCAAATTCTTTCGCAACTATTTCTCCCAATGCAGCAAAGTTTTCTGGATTGGAAATTGCTGCCAAGCTGCTAAATCTTTCATCGTCACAAAGCTCATCTCTTCCTAAGGCACGTAAAAGCCCGAATCTTTGTTTGTCGTTAGCCGCGAAGTAAATCAGTTGCCCATCTGAAGTGTTTGTTATGTTGTAAACCTTTGCGAGTGTAATTCCTGGACTTACATCCTCATCTAACATTGTTAGATCCATCATTCCGTCAACCCAGAAGAAATACAAACACGAATCAAGCATGGGAATTTGCAAAAACTGACCTTCACCCGTTCGTTCGCGCGAAAAAAGAGCAGCTGTGATTGCTTGTGCTGAAGTAAGCGCCGTACTTTTNTCTGCTACAAGATTCCTGACTAAATCCGGAAAAGGAATCTGNGGATTTAATTGACGGCTGACCATACTAGTCAAGCCTTGAATGACGGGATCTAAAACAGGTCTATCTGAGTATGGTCCGTCTGGTCCAAAGCCACTTATTGAACAGTAAATTAGCTTTGGATTGACTGCTTTCAGTTCGTCATAACTGAGACCTAAACGTTCGATGGCGCCCGGACGAAAATTCTGGATGAATACATCGGCTTGTTCTACCAAATCGATAACTATCTGCTTGCCCTCTTCTTTGGTTAGGTCAACCGCTAAAGAACGCTTACCGCGATTGTTGTTAACAAAAAGAGCTGAAATCCCACCTTTTGCAAATGAGGGCAATCTTGTTACATCNCCTCCAATTCCAAGCGGTTCTACTTTTACAACTTCAGCTCCTTGATCAGCAAGCAACATGGTAGCTAGAGGTCCGGAAACAACTTGTGTAAGATCCACAACACGAATTCCTTCTAAAGGCCCTGTCATATCATCTCCCCTTATTTATTTTTATTTGTTAATACTACTTATCTGTTGAATCCTTGAAGAAAGTGGGGACCTCATCATCAGTTGTATCTAACATTTTTTCCAGAAACTGATGGAATCTTTGACCCCCACCTTCGTTTAGACCAAAATTTACAAATTCTTTCATTCCAGTATTTAAAGCTCTTTGTAAACGAAGACCCGTGAAATAATCTTCATCTTCGACAACGACGCGCAAAAAATCCATTTGTTTTTTGACTACATCTGCTTGTTCNTCATCTGGAGGTTGAGTATGTAAAAAAGTTTGAATCGTTTTCGAACTTCCTGGTGTTGACCCGGGAAACAACTGGGACAGCATGTATATCTTTCCATTCGCATCAAAACCAGCGATTGAAACATGAGGGAAAATTGTCCACACCCCACCAACTAGCTCAGAGATNAGCCAATCATCTTCATCTCTTCCTTCGAGTTTTGAAAAGTAGACNTCGGGTCTTGTAGCCCTCTGGTGAGGTCCCCATGAATCATAGACGGCATGTCCACCTCCTTCAGGNCCGAAAGTATTTCTGTGTAAGATCGGAAGATGGTATAGATCCAGGTAGCCATCATATGCAACTTTCCAATTCGGACCTTCAATTACTTGTCTNCCAACTACATGACAATCAGCTAAGCCGAGATATNCCAACATTTCTCCGTAGCCGCATAAGAAAGTGTCAATATCTATTACTGGGTTGGTATTTAGAGTCACCCAAATCAGTCCAGCCCGTTCATCACAAGGAAGCTCAATTAAACCGTTACACTCGTAGTCAATTTGACCAAAGTGTTCTTCTTCATAAACCCCAACTAACTCACCCTGAGAATTGTATGTCCATGCATGATAAGGGCAGGCGTGACGTCTTGAGGACCCTGTGCCTTCTGGAACAACTACTGANCCTCTATGCGTNCAAGAGTTTAGAAATGCTCTTATAACTCTGTCTTCCCCNCGGGTTACTAAAACAGGGACTCCTAAAATCTCAATTGAATGATAAGAACCTGGTTGACTTAGTTCTGATGAGCAACTCAAAACAAGAGGTAGTCGACGAAAAACATTTTTCATTTCTAAATTCCATCTATCAGAATTTGTATAATTTTCAGCGGGAACCTGAAAGATTTGATCCACACGATCTTGTGTACCGTTTTGGAAGTGTTTGAGTCCTCTTTGACCAAAAGCTAATAAACGTTCTTTGCTCATAATCACACCCCCCAATAATCAATATTTTAATTTTAAACTATGAGTAAACAAATTTAACTGTCAGACAAACCTTCTATAAAAAAATTTATTTGTTAAATGCTTCCCCAAGTCTCTCTATAAATCATGTCCTCAAGTGGTATCCGAGGATGAGATCGAGACGTTTTAGAATTTTTGGCAGGAAAACCCATACCTATAACCATCGGCACGTCATACTCATCAGGAATACTTAAGGCAGCTTTAAGTTCTTTTTGACGATAAACAGTCATTGGACAGCTGGATAAACCCTGAGAATTTGCAACGATCATTGCATTTTGTGCCATTCTTCCAATATCAAAATCTGGCCTAAGCCCACCGTCCGAGTGAATAGCAAATACCAGCGCAATAGCCGCATCTTTGATCCAATCACCAAAATCACCACTTTCAGCAACCGAATTTCTCCCTTCTTGTTCCGCGACAACTACGATTCGCCCCGTTTGTCTATTTTTACCACTTCCCGCCATTCTTGTTGCTTGCAGTACTTTCAACAAAATTTCTTCAGGAATTGGGATATTCTCAAATTCTCTTTTATCACGTTTTTCTATAACAGCTTTATAAGCATCCATACCTAATGATCGCATTAGTAGCAGGCAGGTGTCTAGATCGGGCATGATGGAAACTTGTAAAATGTTAAAAACCTAGAGGAGGATGAAATGTCTTCAAACTTGCACACTGCTTTTGACAGCCTAAAAGAACTTGAAGGCTCTGATCAGGGCCATGGGGAATGGTTTGAAGTTGATCAGAACCGGATTAATGACTTTGCTGATGCAACAATTGATCATCAGTTCATTCATGTTGACCCAGAAAGAGCTTTAGAAGAAACACCGTTTGGCGGAACAATAGCTCATGGTTTCCTTTCTCTTTCCCTTCTTGTCCATCTGACAGCAAGCCTCCCTGTTGCAATTCCGAAAATGGAAGGCCAACTAATGGGAATAAACTATGGTTTCGAGAAAATTCGTTTTATTAACCCTGTCTTAGCAGGTGCGCGAATAAGAGCTCAAAGCAAAATATCTTCAGTGGAACTGAAAGAACCAACTGCTGTGAATATAACTAGAACTATCACCGTAGAAATAGAAGGGCAAAATAAGCCTGCCATAGTAGCTGAATGGATAACACGATCAGTCTTTGCTTAAAACGTACTTATTGATCTGATAAAAATCTTATGGAAATAGAAAGTTTCAGCCCTGACATCAGTAAAGAAGCCTTGAATTTACTGAAAAAACGTCTTTTAGATACTCGTTGGCCGCACACAATTGGTGNAGANGATTGGGCATACGGTGTCCCAAATGAATGGCTACGCGAAATGGTTGACTATTGGGCAAACACATGGAGTTGGGNAAAAGTAGCTCAAGAAATAAGTCGTTATGAGCACTTTAAAGTTGAAATAGAAGGAATAAGTATCCATTTTCTTAGATCAAAGGGAACTAAAAGCAATTCAATCCCAATTATCTTAACCCATGGATGGCCCTGGACTTTTTGGGACTTTCGTGAGGTAATAACTCCACTTTCATCTCCTAAGGAAAAGGGGTCCCCATCATTTGATGTGATTGTGCCTTCACTCCCCGGTTTTGGATTCTCCACACCACTCNCACATGCCGGNGTNGATGTCCCAACCGTNGCATATCTTTGGAACAAATTAATGACTGAAGTACTTGGATATGAAAATTACGCAGCACATGGCGGAGACTGGGGGTCTCTTATAACTGCGCATCTNGGTCANGCATATAGCGAAAACGTCATTGGTGTNCATCTCGGGTTACCTGTTGTACCTGGGCTAATAAGGAGTGAAATTCCTGATCACTATTGGGTTCCGGAAGAAAAAGAGTTGAGGGACAGAGNTGACGAAGCAGCACCTTCATTAAAAAGTCATCTTGCAGTACATACAAATGATCCTCATACTTTAGCTCACGCGTTAATTGACTCTCCGGTAGGTACAGCCGCCTGGCTTTGGGAACGAAGGTACAATTGGAGTGACAACAAAGGTGATATTGAGTCAGTTTTTTCACGAGAAGACCTGTGCACCAATGCATCTTTGTATTGGTGCACAGGAGCAATAACTTCATCACTAAGAATGTATTTTGAGCACTTTAATAAACCCTGGCCACTAGCTCACGATCGCCAACCGGTAATTGAATCCCCAACTGCGTACGCGATTTTTCCTAAAGACGTAGTGATGCTCCCTAAAAAAATTGCTGAAGAGAAAACTAATCTTTTACGATGGACAGTGATGCCCGCAGGTGGACACTTTAGTGCAGCCGAGCAACCATCGTTACTAGTAAATGACATCCAAGAAACTTTTTCGCAACTTTATAGCAAGTAAATTCCTTGCCTATTTGATTTTTATGTGCATCTCTTCTAGAGGCAACAAAAAGAAACTAGGTTCGTGAGCCGGGTCAGATAAAGGTTTAGCAAATTCAAACCATTCGCTACGTTGTAATAAAGCTGTAAATGAACTCTTTAATTCTTGACGAGCAAGAGAAGCTCCGGGGCAAAAATGAGCACCAAATCCGAAAGCTAAATGTCCGCCGTTATCTTTTCGTGTGATATCGAATTCTTCTGGATTCTTAAATTGTTCTGGATCCCGATTAGCTGCTCCGTATCGGACCGAAACCATTGAACCAGAGGGAATTGTGGTACCACAAACCTCGGTATCTTCAGTAGTCATACGTGCCAAGCCCTGAACCGGGCTCCAAAATCGCAAAGCTTCTTCTATAAAGTTTTCTAAGAGTTCAGGATTACTTCTGAGCATTTTTTGTGTCTCTGGGTATTCAATTAATAACCAAATGCCGTGCGCCAGTGCACTAGTCGTAGTTTCAAAACCTCCGGTAATTAACTGGTGCATCAAGTTTTGCAATTCAGCGATTGTGAGTGGTTCCTCACCCTCTTCGTGTGAATGCACCAATGCCGAAATTAGATCATCTGAAGGATTTTGACGTCTCTTTTCAAACTCTTGTGCAAAATGTCTTTGAGCTTCTAACTCTATTTCTGCTACTTCCCTAACTTCGTCTTCTGAAAGTAGCCGCATCGAGGGAGCAAGCATTGCGTCTGCCCACTTTTTAAATGTATGGATCTGACTTCTATCAAGTCCTAATTGTTCAGTAATGATTATTCCCGGAAGAGGCATAGCGAATTCATTGACAAATTCACATTCACCAGAATCGACAAAGGCATCAATAAGAGAATTTGCTACGGCATCAATATTCGGCGCCATTGCCGCTACTCTCCTTGGAGTGAAAACGCGATTTATAAGCTTGCGATAGTGGGTGTGTACAGGTGGATCTGTGCGTTGCAAAGTCAGTACATGTCCCCATCCTTCTTTACTGAGAATTTCTTGATGGAGGCGAAGTTTTTCTGCTTGATGCCCTGAAGCTGCCCGAACGGTGCTGGAAAAAATTTCAGGTGTCAATAAAGCTTCCTTTGAAGCTTCATAATTTACCATAAGCCAGACTCCTGTTTCAGACACCCTATGTACGGGGCAACTCTCATGTAATTCGGCTATAAATTCCCAAGGTTCACTCTGAATCTTATGATCCATAAAACTTGTCGTTACGGGACATTTGTGGTCTGAAGAAGATGATCCTTCATGTGCAGTTTCTTCAACGGTCATAACCACAGGCTACGCAATCTAGATGGGGAAGTCGACTTGAAGCCGATGTAAAGTTAAGTCATGTCAAGAATGAGTGGAAAAGTCGCAGTCATAACTGGCGGTGCAAATGGTCTTGGAAGAGCTACAGCTTTACGATTTGCTCAAGAGGGNGCAAAGGGAATAGTTATTGCNGACATGATCGAANAAGCAGGATTAGAAACCGTAAAGATAGTTCAAAATGCTGGCGGTAAAGCAACATATGTGAGCCTTGATGCCATTAACCGCCTCGAGAACCAAGAAATGATCGATGTTGCTTTAACAGAATTTGGTTCAGTTGATGTTCTTGTGACTGCCGCTGGAATTACACATCAAGATTATCTTTCGGGTGATCGAGAAGCCGAAGTCAAAATGGCAATAAAGCGCGCTCAAGAAATAGAAAATCCTGTGCAAGCATTTATCGATGGGAACCTCGAAGAATGGCAAAAAGTTTTGGATGTAAACCTGACAGGAACCTATTTCGCGCTTCAGTCTGCTGCGGCAGTTATGGCCGAACAAAATACAGGAGGTTCAATAATTACTCTCGCATCAATTGCTGCAAAACATCCAGATGCGGGACCAACTCCGTATGTTGTCTCAAAAGCTGGGGTTTGGATGCTCACTAAAAAAGCCGCTCGTGAACTTGCCCCAGCCAATATTAGGGTTAACGCAATTGGACCGGGTTTTATTGAAACCCACATGACTACTATTTTTGAAATTGCACCTCCTGAAAGAGTCGAAGAAGCATTAAAGAGCGTTCCGATGGGTAGAAGAGGCCTTCCAGTCGAAGTAGCAAATACTGCTCTTTTTCTTGCATCTGATGAATCGTCATATATGACAGGGGAAATCTTGCATCCAGACGGTGGCTATTTCACTGATTAAATTTTTAAACTATGCGTCAATTGTCACGGTCCCTGTTGAACCATCAACAGTAATGGTAGAACCATCGGTTATACGATCAGTTGCATCTGTCACCGATACAGCACAAGGAATTCCAAGCTCTCTGCTTACTATCGCCGCATGACTAGCAACTGCGCCAACATTTACCACAACGGCTGACGCTGTCATAAACAAAGGCGTCCAAGACGGATCAGTCGTCGGAGCAATCATGACATCGCCAGGTTCAAGTGATGAAGCATCACTTGGATCCAAAATGACTCTTGCCGTTCCAGTGGCGATACCTGGTGCCCCTGCACTTCCCTGTAATACTTCTCCTACTTCTGCCCGACCAGACTTGTTAGCACCTCTTTTTGGCCATTCAGAAATTGGTGGTATACCAACTTTTCCGTCGACAATGTAAGGGGGCTCAACTTCATGAAGAAAAGAAAAATCCTTATCTCTTTCCAAAATTATTTCCCTCATTGACATTGGGTCAGCGACAAAACCATCTAGTTCTGCCTCGGTAACCATAAACAATTGCTGAGGATCGTCAATTGCGCCCGCCTCTACCATTCTCCTACCTAGCTCCATCATCGCTAACTTTGCTTCATGAACTGAACGAATAGCAGCATTTTTACCCATTTCTCGATAGCCAAAGAAAAGAGCAGCTGATTTGATCGCCGCCGCAAGACTAGCGTGTGTTTCCTCATCATCTTTCACAAGATCTAGCACTTCTGCAGTTAGTTTTTCTCGCGTTTTAGCTGACTCAACAGAAGCCATATGTGGCGACTTATCATCTTCTTGGAAACGTAAGCGCTCCAACATGCCAAGTGGAAGTTCAGGTTTCGTCGTCCAAGAATGCGACCTCATGTCCCATTCGTTAGGTCCACGATGGCCACACTCCGCTATTAGTTCTTCCCAATCTGTAATAAAGCTTTTAGCATCATCGGAGTTTAAAGATTTTATTTTTTTTAACGCTTCAGCACTCCCACCATCAAAAATAGTTGAAAGTTCTTCTGAGTTTCGAATGATCCTGCTCAAATCCCACATGCGAAACGAAGCTGCAGCAGATTCAACGTCTCCAACTGCAGACATAAGCTTCACAGCATCATCGGAACGTCCAATTCCATCACAAATAGCCTGAACAGCCCCTGGCCCAAGTGAGCAGGCTAATGCTGCAACACAAGATGGAACCCAAACATATTCAAGCAACTCAACCATTTCACGTGCATATCTAACTAGCTCTTCATTAGATGACTCACTGTGATTTGGGCGATTTTTCACAGCATCTCGAGCTACTTTAGATCTTTCTTCCATCATTGGATAATCATCCGTACTCATTACCCAGGCCATACTTGCAGCCACTAAATCTTCAGCTTCTTCTTTAATATCTTCAGGATGTTCTTCATATTCAGGAACATCGGAACGTTCACCAAAATAAGCCAAATTTATTGCTTCTGGCGTAGCTCCGGGCATTCGAACCCCGAAAACCCAAGTCATTGAAAGACAGTTGTAGAAATATCCTCCCCAAAGTCCGAAAGTGCTTCGTGCCTCGTGGGGGAATTCGTCCAGATCAAAAACTCCGTACTCTACATATCCGCCAGCAACTCCAGGACAACAACCTTTCTCCCAAGCCAAAGTCCAACCAAGTGGACTCCATGGATCTGGACCTACCTCGTCTGCATTTCCACGCGTGTAATAACGAAACCTTTCATTAAATGGACTATCCGTAATCCAGCTCTCCATTTCAACTTCCTTTATTCTGATATTTTTAAGCTCAACTATTTCTATTTAATAAGTTCATGAAAAACTATCACTAGAAGGGAGACTGCACATATGGCGCGTATAGAAATTCCTGAAGGTGAAGGAAACGAAGTTAATAGGGTCTGGTCAATAGCCCCCCACATGGGTGAAGGGGTGCATGCTTTAAGTAAAGCCGTTTATGAAAAAAGTGGTCTACCTATCCGTGAACGTGAAGCCGCTAGGATGCGGATCGCTCAATTAAACGCATGCGATATATGACTGAATACAAGAGCTGCATCGGCGATGGAGCAAGGATTTGATGAAGATCATTATCATTCGGTTCACTTATATGAGGAGAATCAGTCTTTTACAATTCGTGAAAAATTAGCGATCGAATACGCTGAGTGTTTTGCTCTTGACCATAAAGCTATAAATGACGAATTCTTTATTCGCTTAAAAGAACATTTCACTGAAGAGGAAATTCTGGAACTAACTGTCACGATAGGTTTTTGCATTGGAATGGGAAGAGCATTAACAGTTTTGGATGTAGCACAGGACTTTGACGTTAATTGGAGTCGTGAACCAAAGAAGCAAACGTAAATCGTGACATATTCTCATGTAGAAAGAGCTAACGATCTAGAGCCGTCTGATGGTCACCGAATCTTACGCGAAGAATGCCCTCTTCATCATGAAGAAAATTTTGATCCACCTTTTTACGTTGTAAGCAAACATGATGATGTGCTTAAGATTTTAAAATCTCCAGAACTATGGGGGAACTCAGATGGTCCTGGTGTTTTTTATCAAAGAGGTGGCGTCTTAGGGTCAACAGATGATCCTGACCACGCACGTCAACGTCGGGTGCTTAGAGAAGTTTTCCTTCCTTCAAGAATGCGCCTACTCGAAAAAAAACTTGAAACAATCTGTAACGATTTGTGGAAAACTTTTGAAAAACCTGGAGAAGGAGATTTTGTGAAGATTTTCGCATTTCCTTTTCCCGCACTGGCGATAGCTGAAATTCTTGGTGTTGATCCGAACGATCGTGAAAAATTTCATAAATGGGCTGACGATATTGTTGCCGGTCTAGGCGGCGGTGACCTGAAGCTTGTTGATAAAGCTAACCAGGAGCTCTGGGAATATATCGACGACCTTGTAGAAACAAGACTCATATTGATGGATCAAGGTGATCAACTACCCGAGGATGCTATTTCAACAATGACAATTGCCTTTTCAAAAGGAGACCTTTCGAGAAGAGAAATTCAACGGTTAGGCCATCAACTTCTTGTTGCTGGACACGAAACCACTGCAAGCCTTCTTGCTCTTATGGTGTACAGACTTTCTTCGCAACCAGAGCTACTTACAAGCCTCAAAAATAACCCAAAATTGATTGAACCTGCTGTCGAAGAATTTCTTCGTTTCGACTCACCAGTTCAAGGATTGTTTAGGACTAATTCAAAAGCTTGTCCAGTTCGTGATTCGGTGATCCCCGCCGGAACAAAGCTTCAAGCAATGTTTGCTTCTGCCAATCGAGATCCGGAAATCTGGAATGATCCTGACTCAATCAGGTTTGATCGCGATCCAAAACTTGCCCGACAACATCTTGCTTTCGGATGGGGTGTCCACTATTGCATAGGTGCACCTCTCGCGCGATTGGAAGCTCGTTTAGCTTTAAAGAAAATTGTTACATCAAATACAACGCTTGAAGTTCTAGAGGATCCCCCTACAACCCCACCGTTTATTCTTCGTGGATTTACAGAACTTAGGATCAAATGGAATTAAAACTATTCCAACAATTCTGGTCGCGCCGAAGCTAAATACTCAATATCAAAAGCTGAAGGCAGTTTCTGTGTAGAAGCAGCTCCATCTACGACTATGGTTTGACCAGAAATATAACCTGATTCTTCTGAGGCTAGAAAAAGAGCTGCGTTCGCTATATCTTCAACACTCCCCATTCTCCCCAAAGGTGTTTGAAGTCTTGCTGCTTCAATTACTAACTGGTTTTCAAAAATTCCTTCTGTCATCGGAGTTTCGATTAGATGAGCGGCAATACAATTGACTCTTACTTGATCTGGTCCGTATTCTAAAGCTGCAATTTCAGTGAAATATTCAAGTCCGCGTTTACAAGCAGCATAAATAGGATGTCCTGTAGAAGGGTTGTGAGCTGTCAAAGACGAAGTGGAGATAATTGATCCACCTCCGCTGGATGCCATAGCATTTCCAAAATGCTGAATCACCTGCGTAGCGGCTATCAACTGAACTTCGACCATGGGTTGAACATGGTCAGGCGTTAGCTCTCTAATCCTTCTTGACTCTTGATATCCCGCATAATTTACAACTACGTCAATTGTTCCTTCGTCCTCCATAATTGCATTCACAAGGTTTTTTACTTGTTCGTCTTCAACGACATCGCACCCAAAACCTTTTCCACCAAATTCTTGTCCTACCTGTTCGGCCAATTCTGCGCGCCTACCAACCACTATGACTTTGGCGCCTTGCTCCGCAAAAAGTTCAATCGTGGCTCTACCAAAACCTGTGGCGCCACCTATTACAACACTTACTTTATTTTCTAGTCTCTGCTTTGTTGAATCCATGGATCTTGAGCGTAACCTCTCTAGCGTGAACACACTAAAAAAATTTCAACTTGATAATAAAGCCGCAGTTGTTACAGGCTCCGGACAAGGTATAGGTCGCGGTATTGCTCTGGCATTAGCTGATGTTGGGGCAAACCTCGTAATAAACGCTCGAAGAGAAAGTGACGTCGCTGAAACGGCCCAAATGGTTCGTGATCTAGGTGGCGAAGCAATTGAAGTAATCGGAGATATAAGGGAAATAGGATCTGAAACTATAGGTGATGCCTGTATTGATGCTTTCGGAAGTCTAGATATTTGGGTGAATAACGTAGGTGGTACCGATGAAAAACGTAATCGAACTCTCCTTGACACTCCAGATGAAATCTTTTCAAGCCAACTTGATTTAAATCTAACTACTGCTTTTCAGGGATCGAAAGCTGCGGCTAATCGAATGCCTGAAGGAGGATGCATCATAAATATTTCTTCAGGTGCCGGCATGAGAGGATCTGCCTTCACTGGCCCTTATGCAGCTGCAAAAGCCGGGATGCTGAATATGACAGAAACATTCGCTCTGGAACTAGCAGATAGAAACATTCGTGTTAACGCTGTTTCACCAGGGCCAGTAATAACTGAGGCCTATCAAGAAATGGTGGATGTGAATGAAGAAAAAGCGAGACAAATTGCTGCGTCAATTCCTCTCGGACGCGTAGGGGTTCCCGATGACATTGCTACTGCAGTGGTTTTTTTATCTTCGGATGCATCATCATGGATAACGGGCCAAAATATATTAGTTTCAGGTGGGAGAACGCATCGAACCGTTCAATATCAAGACAAAAAATCATCTTAAAACTAATCGTTTAGAAAACAGGAGAAAAAAATGACACCTTTAGAAACTGTAGAAGCATTTATATCGTCACTTGAAAAAAAGGATGTCGATTCTGCTATCGCCCTGCTCCATGAAGATTGTGAATATGACAATGTCCCTATGGGGAAAGTTTTCGGATCAAATGCTGTTAAGGAAATGTTAGGTCCCATGATTGAAAATTGTTCGAATGTTGATTGGCCTACACACCGTTCATCTAGTACTGGGAATTTGGTTTTTAATGAACGTTTAGACAGGTTTGAAATGGGCGGTAGTTGGATCGAGATCCCAGTTTGTGGAGTCTGGGAAGTTGTAGATGGCAAAATTACGCTTTGGCGAGATTATTTTGATCTTTCAACTTATAGGGATCAACTTCCCAAGTGAACGATAGAGAATCTGATAGGCCTGAACTTGTAGCAATTGATGTAGATGGAACCCTTGCTAGATCTGATGGTTCTTTCTCTAAAAAAACCTGTGAAACAATAGCAAAAATAAGATCAGAAAATATAAAAGTAGTTATCGCTACCGGAAGACCTTTGATAGTTGCATTTGATTGTGTCGAGAAATTGGGAGGAGCTGATTTTGTTGTCTGCTCTAATGGGGCGATGACAGTCGAGTTGCCAAGTGAAGAAATACTTGAAGATATCTACCTACCCTCTGAATTACCTGAGAGTCTTGTGAAAAGTCTTCGTGCGAAGATACCTGGTGCCGCTTTTGCTTTTGAATTTCAACGTGGAGTTAAAGCACAGCGTGGTTTTGCTGAACGTTTACCTTCCGGAGTTCCAATTGGNGAACCCATAAATGATGTTCTAGATCTTGATCCTCGACCTGTTAGAAAAATTCTCACTTGGCATGATGACTACGAACTTTCAACTTTTGGAAAAATGATCGTGGGAGTTGTTGGGGATAATGTAGAAATTTCTAGCTCGGGTTTAGATTTTTTTGAGTTTGGAACAATCGGCGTAAATAAAGCAACTGCGCTTGAAAAACTTACTGCGCGATTAAAAATTGATAACGGAAAAACTTGGGCTTTTGGTGATGAGCAAAATGACATTGAAATGCTTAGATGGGCCGGCCAAAGCTATGCGATGTCAAATGCTGAACACTCAGTAAAAGAAGCAGCTGATTTTATTGCTCCCTCTAATGACGAAGATGGAGTTGCCGTAACACTCGAGAGTATTTTTTAAATAATTTGAATAAACGCGAAACAGCCCGGCCGTTACGGCCGGGCTGTTCAACTTTGTTAAGTAATTAAACTACTCGCCACCTTCATTGAGAGTGACGCTCTTTGGTTGCCAACCGCTTCCGAAGGTTTGAATACCTTTACCCTTCAAAATGTCTAGAGCAGCCTCAACGTAATCATTTGTATAAGCACCTGAATCTGGAGCTGCTTGGAGATCACCAGAAGATGTAGCCACATCAACTGTTTGTGCCCAAGCGTCAGAATTGATCATTCCTGCACCATCTGGAGATGGCCAAATCAAATTATTGATCTCGTTCATCTGCCACGCTTGATGGGATGTGCCCAACGCTGAGCCATTATCTAGCACGGCGTTTACGCAATCATCAGCGTTATCACGACAGTGTGCCCAACCCTCAAGGGATCCAGCTACAAACCGAGTGGTTATATCTCTATAAGCTGGATCTGATGCTAGACGCTCACCGCTAGCCCAGATTGCATCTTGAAGCATCGCTGTTCCGACATCATTCCAATCAATTATTGCAAGATCCGATGCTTCATACAGACGACCCGTCGCCGGGTTCTTGGCTTCAAGAACCATGGCATACTCGTTGTAAATCATTGCCTGAGCTGCATCAATTTCTCTATTCAACAGAGCCATCATGTCGAAGCTTTGGCCTATCATTTCGTAGGATCCGTCTTCTACACCAGCATCTCTAAGGCCTGCAACGAGTTCGAACTCGTTACCCCAACCCCAGTTACCTACTTTTTTGCCTCTTAGGTTTGCAGGATCGGTTCCAATCCCCGCATCAGCCCAAGAAACTTGAAGCGTTCCTGACCTTTGGAATACTTGAGCAACGTTGACGATATCCGCTCCTTGTTCACGTGAAACAAGTGCCTTCGGCACCCAAGAGATAGCAAAATCAACTGCTCCGGACGCTAACTGCTGTTGCGGAACAATATCTACGCCACCTTCAAGGATTGTTACATCCAAGCAATAGTCGTTGTATAGACCCCTATCAACTGCAGCGAAATAGCCAGCAAATTGGGCTTGTGTTACCCACTGAAGTTGAAGGCTGACTGAGTCTACAGAGTCACAATCACCTGAACCCACAGCAGCTTCATCCGAGCCACACGCTGTAGCAAGAAGTGACACCGCTGCTACCAACGCCACCACTCCTTTAATAAAACGTTTATTCATTCTTTATTTCCTCCCCCTCCGGGTTAGTTATCTTTGATATCCCCTGAAATACGCCAAGGCATACTTAATCTCTCAGTAACGAGAGCACTACCAAACAACAATAGCCCCAATCCGGATGCCATTGCTATGGCGGCCCACGCTACATCATATTTAGCAAATCCTGCACTAGAAGTGATGACATTGCCAATACGGTCTTGAGGTCCACCAAAATATTCTGCAACAATTGCGGCAATAACTGATAAAGGGGCGGCTAATCGAAGTGAATTAGCGAAAAATGGCAGTGCATTAGGTATTCGCACTTCACGTAAAATAGTCCAATCTCCGGAGGCGTAGGAATGCATTAACTCGATTTCGTTAGGGTGAACTTCATTAAGACCTTTTGCTGTATTAATGAAAACTGGAAAGAAAACAACTGCGATTACTACAGCCTGATTGCTGAAAGTTCCTGTGAGGCCGAACCAAACATTAAAAATAGGAGCCAACGCAACAATAGGGGTTGCATTTATTGCAATCGCAAAGGGAGTTAATCCATCATTTAAAACTTTGAAACGATTCGTTATCAAAGCAAGTAAAACACCTAATAATATTCCAATTAATAGTCCGCTTACTGCAATTTTCCCCGTTTCCCAGGTGGCGTGTCTTAAAACTCCCCACTCATCGATTAACTGGGTCCAAATAGATGAAGGTTTCGGCAACAAAAATTCTTCAATTTTGAAAACTGTGACTGCCCCTTCCCACATAGCCAAACCAGTAATGCCAACAAGCACAGGGGGTAGAACAGAGGCCAGCCGGTTATTTTTCATCAACCAGCCTCTACTGCTCGGAGGGCTTCACGCACTTCTGTTGTGGCTTTAAAAAATTCAGGATCTTCTCGGGTTTCATCAGTACGGTCACCTAAATCAACTGTTATCTCAGAATGAATTCTCCCCGGTCTTGGGGAGAGCACAACTACTTTCGAGGACAGAAACGCTGCTTCGGGAATTGAGTGCGTGACAAATACAACGGTAGTTCCTGTTTCGCGCCATATTCTTAATAGTTCGACCTGCATGTGCTCTCGGGTCATTTCATCTAAGGCTCCAAAAGGTTCGTCCATCAGCAGCAAGCGCGGTTCAAACGACAGAGCTCTAGCTATTGAAACACGTTGCTGCATACCGCCCGACAATTGTCTTGGGTAATGATTTTTAAATTCCTCTAGTCTGACTAGTTCTAACATTTCCCCAGAGCGTGCTTGNCGATCGGATTTAGACCATCCTTTAAGCTCGAGTGGTAGTTCAATATTTGCCGAAATATCTCTCCAGTCAAACAGGCCAGAGTGCTGAAAGACCATGCCATAATCTTGATCTAATCTTGCTTCATTGGCTGTCTTTCCAAAAACTTCTACTTCTCCTGCTGTTGGGGTAAGTAAATCGGCAATTAATCTCAAAAGGGTCGACTTTCCACAACCTGAAGGGCCGATNAGTGAAATAAAGTCACCTTCTTTAACATCCAGGTCAATTCCTAATAAAGCTTGGACTTCATTATCGCTGTCTGGATTGAATACCTTGTCGGCTGCTCTAACTGAGACAGCTTCTTCTAAGGTTCCACTGTTTTCTCTCACTTGAGAACCTCTCTTCCTCTCTTAATAAAAAACCATTCCGCAGCGTTGACAAGTCCAAAAACGAATAGACCCAACAAGGAAGCTGCTATAACAGAGCTATAAAGTCTTTCTGGCCAGACCGAATACCTTTGTGCAAAGTCCAAGATGGCTCTCCCCAAGCCAGTTTTGGTTCCGATAGAAATTTCGCCGACAATTGAACCTACAACACTTAACGTAGCCGCAAGTTTAAACGCTGGAAAAAGAAAAGGTCTAGCGGCCGGTAGTCGAAGTTTGATTAGCGTGGATGACCATGAAGCAGCGTAGGAACGCATCAGTTCAACGTCACTGCTGTCAGGTGATTGAAGACCTCTCAAGCCACTCACTGCAACTGGGAAAAAAGTCAAATAAGTCGCAATAAGCGATATACCGACCATGTCGGGGTATCCCTGGAGGCGAGCCCAAGTAACAACTATTGGAGCTAAGGCGATTAATGGAACTGTCTGGGAAACATTTATCCAAGGCAAAAANCCTCTCTCAGCNAACCTCCATCTCAACATGAAAATCGCCAGCATCAATCCGACTATTACCCCCAGTGAAAAACCAATAGCTGCTTCTAAGAAAGTAAACGCTGCTTTTTTGGCGAGGTAAACAGTCATGGGTAGAGTTTCACGACCAGCACGGATCTCATCAGTTAACTCATTAAAAATGTCACTTGCATGAGGCATTGTTAAATCATCTGTTGAAACTGGCAAACCAAATTGCGTACCAGGCCATTGATCTTCAGTCTGTTGACCCATCCATTTGTAACCCTCCCACAAGAGTACAAATAGAACGAGAGTGAGTAGCACTGTAAAAGCTGTTCTAAGAACCTTTTTCTTAGTCACACTCACCTCTCAAAACTTTTTAACAACGACACTAAATTTCACTTATTGAAAACTGGAATAATACTCTGACCATAGACTTCCAACGTCTCGTCTTTCTGATCATGCATTAAATAAATTGCAAATTGATCGACTCCTAAGTCTTTTAATTCAGAGAGTTTTTCAATATGAGATTGCACATCACCAAGAATACAAAAGCGATCAATAATCTCATCCGGAACAAAATCTGTGTGAGTATTTCCGGCCCTTCCATGCTCAGAATAGTCATAACCTTCTCTAGCTTTTATATATTCAGTCAGAGCTTCAGGAACTAGAGATCCATCTGATCCATACCGTTTGACTAGATCTGCCACATGGTTGCCTACCATTCCACCAAACCATCTGACCTGATCTCTCTGGTGAGGCAGGTCGTCTCCCACATAGGCAGGAGCGACTACACAAATAGTTAATTCATCAGGATCACGACCGGCTTCCTCTGCGGATTGTTTCACAGCTTTTATTGTCCACTCGGCAATTTGTGGATCAGCTAATTGGAGAACGAATCCATCACATACCCGACCACACAAAGCCAGAGCTTTCGGCCCATACGCCGCCATCCATACCGGCAAAGAACCGCCGCTTCTCCAAGGAAGTGACTGTGTCGTGTCGTTGTACTCAACTTCACCACCTTCTGCAAGAGTTTTAATTACACCAATTGACTCTTCGAGAGTCGCCAAATTGCATGGAGGGTAACCAATTACTCTCATGGCAGAATCGCCTCTACCAATTCCACAAATTGTTCGTTCACCATACATGTCATTTAAAGTCGCGAATAGAGAAGCTAGAACTGTCCAGTCGCGCGTACCAGGATTTGTAACCATTGGTCCGACTTTCATTGTTTTAGTAGAAGCAAGCATCGCACTGAAAATTACAAAAGGTTCTTGCCATAAAACATGGCTATCAAATGTGTAGCCGTGNGAAAATCCCAGTTGTTCAGCTCTAGTGGTTAGATCAATAACCCTCGATGCCGGCGGGTCTGTCTGAAGAACAACACCAAAATCCATTCTTATCTCCTTTGTTGATTTCAGTTGTTTTGCGGGAAACCTAGGTCTACTTGACTGGTCGTTGGATCAGGCCATCTGCTNGTAATCACTTTGGGTCGCGTAAAGAAATTTAAACCTTCAGGTCCATACATGGTTGTATCTCCAAAAAGAGAATTGTTCCATCCTCCAAAAGAGTGGTACCCAACTGGAACGGGTATGGGGACATTTATTCCCACCATCCCGGCGTCAGCGTCTTGTTGGAATTGTCGCGCTGTGCCTCCATCTCGAGTGAAAATTGCGGCGCCATTTCCGTAGGGATTTTCTGAAATCATTTCCACTGCTTCGTTGTAATTATCTGCTCTTACGACAGAAAGAACGGGNCCAAAAATCTCGTCTTTGTACACACTCATGTCAGTTTTTACGTGATCGAGAAGTGACACCCCAATAAAAAATCCTTTGCTGTCGAAAATCTGTTCACGTCCATCAACGACTAGGCGCGCTCCTTCGCTTTCTCCTGCTTCGATATAGCCGGCAACTTTGTCTCGGTGTTCTTTTGTTATCAATGGTCCCATTTCTGACTCTGGATTTTCCCCTGGACCTATTACCAACTTTTCCATTCTTAACTTGATTGCGTCAACTAATGGACCTGCAATATCTCCTATCGCGACTACCACTGAAATGGCCATACACCTTTCACCTGCTGAACCATAAGCGGCTGAAACTGCAGCATCCGCTGCAAGATCTAAGTCAGCATCAGGTAANACCAACATGTGATTTTTAGCACCTCCAAGAGCCTGAACTCGCTTTCCTTTAGAAGTGCCTGTTGAATAAACATATTTAGCTATTGGAGTAGAGCCCACGAAACTAACAGCAGAAATATCTGGGTGTTCCAGTAATCTGTCGACCGCAGTTTTGTCACCATTAACCAAATTAACTACACCTGATGGGAACCCAGCTTCTTGCGCTAATTCGATCAGAAGCCTTGGAGCAGACGGATCTCTTTCCGATGGTTTCAAAACAAAAGTGTTGCCGCATGCAACTGCATTAGGAATCATCCATAACGGCACCATGGCAGGAAAATTAAACGGTGTTATTCCAGCACACACACCAAGAGGTTGCCTTACTGTGTAGACATCAACCCCTGTTGACGCATGTTCGCTATAGGTGCCTTTTAAAGAATCTGCGAATCCACAAGCAAACTCTATATTCTCGATTCCTCTAGCAACCTCTCCTCTTGCATCATCAGACACTTTCCCATGCTCTTCTGTCAATCTGGAGGCGATCTCCGTTTCATTTTCAATCACTAGATTTCTGAAATTATGTAAAAGTTTTACTCTCCTGGCAATAGAAACATTCCCCCATTCCTGGAAAGCATTTTTAGACGATTGAACCGCGAGATCGACTTCCTCAACCGAAGCAAGATCGACTTCTCCTGTTTGTTCCCCTGTGGCAGGATTATAGACGGGGCCTACGTTTCCCGAAGTGGACTCAAAACTTTTTGCATCAATTAAATGTGTAATTCTGCGCATAGATAACCTCAATTACTTTTAGTAATTAAATCAGATATGAAGAAAGGCCGCGACGTAAGTAACGTCCATCTCCTTTTGCTCCATGATATGCGCTGTCTTCTATCAGCACTTTTCCTCGGGAAATAACTGTGTCGACGTGACCATCTATATCGAAACCTTCATATGCAGAATAATCCATGCTCATATGATGAGTATCTACCGAAATGTGTGTTTTAGCATTTGGATCATAAAGAACTATGTCAGCATCAGAACCGGCGGCAATGACACCTTTCTGCGGATATAGACCAAACATGCGGGCAGGAGTTGTTGAACAAGTTTCAACCCAACGTTCTAAAGACAACTCTCCCATTACAACTCCCTGATATATGAGATCCATTCGGTGTTCTACACCACCTATTCCATTGGGAATTGCTCTAAAGTCTTCGAGACCTAANTCTTTCTGTTCTTTCATGCAAAATGGGCAATGATCTGTTGAAACTACTGCNAGNTCATTAGTTCTGAGACCTCTCCATAGATCTTTATGGTGTGTGTGTTCTTTTGTTCTGAGAGGTGGTGAACAAACATAACCTGCTCCTGCAAAACCAGGTGCTCCTAGATGATCCTCCAGGTTTAGGTACAAATATTGAGGGCAAGTTTCGGCGTACACGTTGTGTCCTTCGTTTCGTGCTTCCGCAACACGCTCTAAAGCTTCACTGGCGGAGAGATGAACAAAATAGACGGGTGCTCCAGCGACAAGAGCTAATTGAATAGCACGGTTAGTGGCTTCACCTTCGAGTCGAGGGGGTCTGGTGATTCCATGGTAAACGGGATCGGTCTGTCCGCGCGATGCGGCCTGTTCAGCAATTACATCTATGGCTATACCGTTTTCAGCGTGCATACAAATCATTGCTCCATTTTCTGAAGCTTTCTGCATGACTTTTAGTATTTGGCCGTCATCACTGTAAAAGACACCTGGATACGCCATAAATAATTTAAAACTGGTTATACCTTCGTCGACTAAAGCGTCCATTTCCTTTAGAGCTGCATCATCCACNCCACCTAAAATCATGTGAAATGCATAGTCAATGGCACACTCACCCTCGGCCTTAGCAAACCATGAGTCAAGACATTCTCTAACATTCTCTCCATATTTCTGTACTGCAAAATCAATGATTGTCGTAGTTCCACCCCATGCCGCAGCTCGAGTGCCAATTTCGAAAGTGTCAGATGCAAAAGTACCTCCGAAAGGCAGTTCCATATGGGTATGGCAATCAATTCCTCCCGGCACAACGTATTTACCTTTTGCATCAATGACTTTTTCCGCTCCGGATTCAGCACTAACAGCAGCTGAAGTGCCTGGTTGTAGGATTGCTGCTATTTTCTCTCCGTCAATGAGAACATCTGCTTCATGACGTCCGGTTGTACTTACTACAGTTCCATTTTTTATTAGAGTCGTCATATCTCTCCCCTCATTTCAGACTTTAATTATCTAAATCCTTTATAGCCTCATTCAAGATTGCAATTCCTTCATCTATCTCNTCTTCTGTNACAGTCATCGGTGGGGCTATACGAATAACATTTCCATAAAGCCCTCCTTTCCCGATAAGCAAACCTGNAGCCCTCGTNGCTTCCATTAGTTGAGCTGCAGCCGGTGCGTTGGGTTCAATCGAATCAGGAATTACGGTCTCGATAGCACGCATAAGACCTCTTCCTCGAGTCTCNGCTATCACCGNCGAATCAGATACCGCTTGACTTATTCCTTTTGTTAATCTTTCGCCCATTTCTTTTGAATTTTTTTGGGTGTCGTGTTCAAGCATGTAATTTATTGTGGCTAACGCTCCAGCCGACGCTATGGGATTACCACCAAAAGTGGAAATAGAGTTAGCTGGCATCGCTTCCATAACCTCTGCCCTGCCGACTACCCCTCCTAGAGCTAAACCATTCCCAACCCCCTTAGCGAAGGTCATCATGTCAGGCACTATTCCATGTGCTTGATAACCCCAAAAATTCTCTCCGGTTCTTCCCCAGCCTGTTTGAACTTCATCAGAAATAAACAAAACGCCTCGATTATCCAACTCTTTTTTCATCGCACCGAAGAAACCATCAGGTGGTGTAGCAAAACCACCTACACCTTGGATTGGTTCAGCAATCATCGTCGCTACATCCCCTGATGTCATCATGTCAAAAACTTGGACAAGATCATCAACGCAAGCGTTGGTGTAGCTCTCATCGTCGAAGTTGTTAAATGGACTCCGCAATCTATAGCCGCCGTGCACATAATTTACAGATAAGCCACTCAAGCTGGTGGGTGACCACGATCTATGAGAAGTAATTGCTACAGTCGAAAAGGAACGTCCATGATAACTGTTTCTAAGTGCCAAAATTTGATTTGAACGACGGTACGCAGTGGCCAACAACAAAGCCGCATCATTAGCTTCCGTTCCTGACGTAGTGAAGAAAACTCGTGCGTCCGGTATACCTGATAATTCCGTAATAAGTTCCGCTAATTCAATCATTGGTTCTGACAAATACAAGGTTGAAGAATGAAGAACTTTAGATGCTTGTTCATTGATAGCTTGGGTCACTTCAGGTATGTCATATCCAAGACTTGTTGTCAGAATCCCCCCAAAAAAATCAAGGTACCGGTTGCCTTCGACGTCATAGACATGTCTACCTTCGCCGTAATCCATAGAAATTGGGGGATCATAATATAAAGCCAACCATGAGGGAAGAACCTCAGAATGACGTTTTAAAAGCTCTGAATTAGTTGCCATTTTTATCCGTTCTTGAAAACTAAGGGGTTACTAAATCTTCATAAGTGCTGGGTCTACGGTCTCTGTAAAAGGCCCACTGATTACGAACTTCGTCGATCATTTCCAAATCTAAATCTCTTATTATCAATTCTTCTTCTTGATCTGAGCAAACATCTCCGACGAACTGTCCTCGTGGATCAGCAAAGTAAGTTGTCCCATAAAAATCATTTTCTCCTAGCGGCTCGATTCCCACTCGATTAATTGCTCCTACGAAATACATGTTTGCAACTGCCGATGCGGGCTGTTCAAGTTTCCATAGATAAGAAGAAAGACCTCTACTTGTCGCAGATGGATTGAATACGATCTGGGCCCCATTCATTCCTAAAGCTCTCCAACCTTCTGGGAAATGTCTGTCATAGCAAATATAAACTCCAACTCGACCGACAGCTGTTTGAAAAACGGGAAAACCTGAATTCCCAGGCTTGAAATAAAATTTTTCCCAAAATCCGTTGACCTGCGGAATATGAGTTTTACGGTATTTCCCTAAATAAGTTCCATCAGCGTCAATTACTGCCGCTGTGTTATATAAAAAGCCTTCTTTTTCTTTTTCATACATGGGTAGTACTAATACCATCCCAAGTTCTGACGCCAATTCTTGAAACCGCTTTACAGTTGGGCCATCCGGAATTGCTTCTGCGTAGCCATAGTATTCAATTTCTTGAACTTGACAAAAATAAGGACCATAGAAAAGTTCTTGAAAACACATTATTTGGGCGCCTTGGCTGGCGGCCTCACGAAGGTATTGTTCATGAAGGTCAATCATTGATTCTTTATCGCCTGTCCATCTTGTTTGAACCATCGCGGCGCGTACTACATTTGACATCTAATTCTCCTAATTTTCTATTACAGAAGACCAAGCAATAACTACCGGTTTCTTAATGAGGCTACCGCTTTGCTTTAAACACCCAAATTTTAATTATTCTGAAATTTGAATTTAATCTAGTTTTCTGGCGGAGATAGGCCTTTGAGCTCTTCGGACTGCAAATCTCTAGGTTTTGTTTCCAATTCCTCTGGAGAGGTAATTACCTCGTTTCCGATACCTAAATCTGGAAATTTTCGAAGAGTCGCCATCAAACGTCCATCGACTGAACCGACCATAGTGTTATAGGCATTAATAGCTGAATTTAGACCGCGCCCTGTTTTATCCATATGCCCAAGAACAGTTCCGATTCTTTCGTACAGTTCTTCACCGAGATCTGCTATTTCTTTTGCATGTTCGGTAATTCGAGCTTCCTGCCATCCTCTTGCGACTGCCCATAAAAGTGCCAAAAGATTTACTGGCGAAGCAAGTAAAACTCTTTTTTCCATTGCATCTTGCAAAAGTGACACATCGACTCTCAGGGCATCCGCTAAAAAAGACTCCCCTGGGACAAACAAAACTACAAATTCTGGTGCAGGCCCATCGTTTTGCTCCCAGTACTTGCGATTTGCCANTGCAGTAACATGTGATCGTAAAGCAGACGCATGACGGGATAAATGGCTTTCAATTTCAGCTTGATCCGATGACTCTTGTGCTTCAAGGTATGCATCCAAAGGAACTTTCGCATCTACTGCTAAATGTGCTCCATTGGGAAGTCTTACCCTAACATCGGGTCTTCCAATATTTCCGCTCCTGTTTTCGCCAGTTGCCTGTTCTTCATAATCGCAATAAGGGGCCATGCCAGCAAGTTCGATTACATTACGGAGCTGATTTTCTCCCCATGCCCCGCGAGCAGTGGGTGAACGTAATGCTTCAGTTAATGCAACATTTGAGGCACTTAGTTCGCCCATTCGCGATGTTAAAGTTTCGACTGCACCCTTCTCTTTGTCGTGCGCTGATCGAAGCTCACTTACTGTTTTTCCTAGTTGATCGATCTGTTTTGTAAAAGGGTCAAGCAAACCTTTTGTTTGCTCTTTAACAACGTTCATTCTTTCGGAAGCCAGAGTCAAAAATTGCTCATTATTATCTTTGAGTGCTTTAGTCGCTACTTCTCCCATTTGAGCTTTAAGTTCTGAAGTCAACTGTGCAACCATCGATGCCACATCATCTTTATCATTGGATTCGTTAGTGTCTAACTTCGAAGAAATCTTTTGGCCCCTAAGTGCTTTTAGTGAGATGAAAAGACTTACTAATAGAGCAACGAGTAAAACAATGATGATTGCAGAAGAATCCATACAACGAGATTATGCAATAGGTGGGACATATTCGGTCATGCGGAGGTTTTTTGATAAGAAGATCGACTTTTAGCGCGCTCGAACTAAACAAACTTTTATGATTAAAGACATGAAGGTGAAGAAATGAGCGAAATTCCTCTAATCGGTATTACAGGTCGTCGGAAAAAAGGAAGCGATGTAAATGGAGTGCTTGCTGTTCAAGGTGAATTGGATATAGATCTTTTTTTCACTAATTATGGACGACAAGTAAGTATGGCTGGGGGCATACCCGTACTAATACCGCGTGATGCGACTGCTGAAGTTGTATCAAAACTAGATGGGATAGTTCTAAGTGGTGGGGCTGATGTGGACCCGGCAATTCACTCCCCTGAAGAAGACCCAAGTTTAAGTAAATTTGAACCAGGACGCGATATACATGAATTTGAAATCCTTACAGGAGCCTTTGAAAATAACATTCCGGTTTTAGGTATTTGTAGGGGTTTACAAGTAATTAACGTCCACGCGGGTGGTACTCTTTTTCAAGATATTCCAGATCATGCGAACATTGATAAACCCTGCGATGATCGACATCATAAAGTTTGTTTCGAAGAGAACTCAATACTGTCAGGAATCTACGGTTCTGAAATTGAAGTCAACTCACTACATCATCAAGCAATCAACAACATCGGTGAAGGAATAAAAGTGGTGGGCTGGTCTTCAGGAGGAGAGGCCACTGAAGAGGTCGTAGAAGCAATAGAAATTGAAAATAATAGAACTCTTGCTGTTCAATGGCATCCTGAATTGTTACCAGGAGCAGATCCGATTTTTAACTGGCTCATAAGTCAAGCAACAAAATAAATGCTCTATTTGAAATCAAGGTTTTGATTTATCTACTAACTCATCAAAAACTTGGAAAATTTCTGTCCAAGTCTCCTCGGGCATACTGTGACCCATTCCTTCTATTTCAACTAAACGAGAATCTTTAATAGCCTTTGCTGTTTCTTTCCCTCCCCTAGGAGGCACCAACCGATCAGCGGTTCCGTGGATTACGGTTGTTGGGATAGATAGTGTTTCTAACTCTGGCCGACGATCCCCATCAGCCAATATCGCAGTTAGTTGTCTATTTGTTCCTGCGGGATTCCATGCACGATCAATGGAAGCTGCGACTAACTCACGGAGATTTTCTGGCAGAGGAAATTTGTCGCCATGAATGAGTCGTGCAGATTTAAGGCCACTTTCTATCCGACCTTCCCTGGTTCCCGAATCAGGTTCCATTAGTTCAACAGTCAGTTGATATTCAGGTCTAATAAAACGTGGAGTAGACATAATTGAACAAAGAGAAGCAACACGCTCAGGGTGATTTAATGCGAATCGTTGGACGATCATTCCACCCATTGATGCCCCGATCAAATGAGCTTTATCGATTTCTAATGAATCCAATACGCCTAAAGCATCAGCGGCCATATCTGATAAAGAGTAAGGTGCCTTTATTTTTCTTCCAAACAGGGAAGATAAGTAAGTTCTATTCATATTTGGTTCACCGGCATCGTCAAACCATGTCGATAATCCAACATCACGGTTATCGAAGCGAATAACAAAATACCCCCGTTCAGAAAGCTGCTTACAGAAATCTTCAGGCCAGGCGGTCATCTGCGCCCCAAGACCCATTACCAACAAAACCGCAGGATTTCCCCTACTACCTATGGTCTCTACTTCAAGGGTTATACCGTTGGCTTCGATTTGTGGCATTTTGCTAACTCCTCTGAACGGAAAGAATTTCAATATTTTAAAGTATTTGTGGGAAGAAGCCTATTGGAAATTAGCTTCCACCAACTTTACCGGTAAACCTGAAAGTAAAACTTTCTTACCTTTAGCCTCAAAACCCCGAATTTCAAAAAGACTTTTTATTATTTCAACGTCAACTTTTGTCATTTCTTCTTCATGGTCATGATGCGTCTCATGTTGAGGGTGTTCAGGGTCTGTAAAATCTTCATCTACCAACAAAACTCTTCCCCCGGGCGCGATTACTCTAGCTATTTCTTCTATGGAACCTTCCAAATCAGTCCAATGATGAATCGCGTTCACTGCACATACAACGTCGGTCGACCTTTTTGATAAAGGNATTTTTTCTGCCGCACCTGCTTCTACTGTTATAAGCCCGGGGTCTTTTTGAAACTGCCTTCTAAAACCCAAAATAGCTCTCATAAATCTAGATGGATCAATGGCTACAACATGAGCGCCTCTGCTGGCAGCTTCTACCGATGCAGGACCCATACCCGCTCCTATATCTAAAACATTTTCACCCTTTTGGGGGTCTATCGATCGAATTACTTCTTTACTTAAAGGGGAGTTCCAAAATTTTGGAAGTTTCAGTAACCACGAAATTTTAGCTCTTACACCTTTATCGTGTTCATGTCTGTATCTGTCGAATTCATTTACCAATTTTGTTCCTCATTTCTAAATTGATAATGCCACAAAAAAATATTTCTCAATACATGAAAATTCTCGCAAAGAACAACATTGTAAATAAACTTCTGCAATGTCAGAGGATATATCAAATACTGATGCCCCAAAATTACTGCCTTACTTCTTAATACTTTTTGGGATGTCAGCAGGATTATCCAGCGTCATAACTCTAGGCGCAGANTTTAAGCAAGAACTTGGCTTTTCAAACTTTGAAATNGGCTTAACTATTTTTAGTGGATTCGCTGCTTCCTTTATTGCACTAATAACTCTTTCACCACAAGCCGATCGAGGCCGATCACCAATACTTCTTAAATCTGGTTTAATCACAGGAATTATCGCACTTTTATTTCTTGCAATAGGCGATTCACTCTGGTATTTCATACTCGGCAGATCTTTATTTGGTTTTGCTATGGGTGCGACCACTCCCGCAGCCAAAAGAACTGTCATAGTGTCTGACCCCACAGAAATTGGAAAAAATCTCGGAAAATTGGGGGCATATGATGCCGCAGGATGGGTATTGGGACCCGCTATTGCAGCAGCTTTAAACGCAATTGGTGGCTTTAGAACTCCATTTTGGGGGATGGCTGTAACTCTACTTTTTTTTGTGCCAACAGCATGGCGAGCTAAGCCCGACAATGCAGAACGTGATCTGCAAAAAAAAACGGCCGATAGATTTATTTCGCATCCGAAGATTTAATGGTGCAGTTTTAATATTGGTGTCATATTTCGTATTTATCGGTGCCTTTGAAGCTGTTTGGGTCCTAGAAATGGACGCCAGAGGTGCTTCAAACTGGCAAATAGGTATTGCTATCACTTGTGCTGCGTTACCTATACCGCTCTTATCTATAAAAGGTGGAGCCCTAGCCCAACGTTTCGGCCCTAGAAGATGGGCTGTTGGNAATCTTGCAATAATTTCAGTNTTAGTTTCTACTTTTGGATTAGTAGAGGGTTTATTTGCATTAATTTTGATAACTGTTATCACAGCCGGTAGTGAAGGATTAAGCCTGCCAGCAGGACCCATGCTTGTATCAGTTTCTGTACCCGAAGAGCGGCAAGCCGCGGCGCAAGGCTTAGCTGCATCCATGCAAGTTGCAGCAGGTGCTCTAGCAACAATTATGGCAGCGGCAATATACCAAACTTCAAATGACACAATCGCCTGGATTGTTACTTCATCAATAATGATTGTACTTATAACTTTTGGTTGGGTATTAACTAAAGCCCCTGATGGCAAACCAATTGAACCTGACGTAACATTTGATTTAAAGAGGAGGCTTTTCGAATGACACAAGATACACATTCCCTGCTTCACGGATTTGCTCCACCTTTAAAAACCGAATCTGATTTTGTAAATATTGTCCGCGGCGAAGGTTGTCTACTTTGGGATGATCAGGGAAACCAATATATAGACGCTATGGCTAACCTTTGGCTTTGCCAGATTGGGCATGGAAGAACCGAAGTAATTGAAGCTGTAACCAAACAGATGAAAACTCTCGAGGCCTACAATATATTTGATCCTTTTACTAATGAACCGGCGGCCAAATTAGCCGAAATGGTCGCTAAAAGATCACCTCATCCGGAAGGGCGTGTTTTTCTNGGCTGTTCTGGTTCAGAGGCGGTAGACACTGCTCTTAAACTTGCAAGGCTATATCAGCAATTACGCGGAGAAANTGAAAAACAAATTATCGTTCGGCGCACGAACGGTTATCACGGTACTAACTTCGGTGGAACTACTGCTCAGGGAATCGCACCTAATAGGGAAGGCTGGGGTGATTTAGTACCTCATTTCATGGAAGTTCCTAATAATGATCTTGAAGCGGCCGCGACTGTTTTTGCTAATCATGGAAACCAAATTGCTGCAATGATAGTTGAACCTATACAAGGAGCAGGCGGTGTTTACCCACCCGTCGATGGCTATTTAGAAGGGCTCCGGAAGCTCTGTGATGACAATGGAGCTTTACTTATTTTCGATGAAGTTATTTGCGGTTTTGGCCGGACGGGAAAATGGTTTGGAGCTCAATACTTTGGGGTCAGTCCAGACTTAATGACTTTTGCTAAAGGCGTTACTTCTGGTTACTTGCCCCTATCAGGCGTAATCGTTTCTAGAAAAATTTGTGATGTTTTTGAAGAGCCCAATTTCATCCTGAGAACTGGTTATACGTATTCCGGTCATCCAACTTCTTGTGCGGCCGGTATCGCGAATTTAGAATTAATTGAAAGCGAATCTTTACTTNATAGAGCAAGCCATGTTGGAGAGCAAATTAGAACTGGTTTGGAATCATTACAAGCAGATGGTCTTATTGAATCTTGGCGCGGAACCGGNGCTGTTTACGCAGTTGAAATTACTCAAGATTCAATAAAAACTAGAAATGAAATTCTTTCAAATGGTGTGATACTCCGAGCTATAGCTAATGTGCTTGCAATTTGCCCTCCATTAACGATTAGTGATGCAGAAATTGGTCAAGTTATTGACACAATGGCTGAAGTTTTGAAATAGAACTAATAAACGGTATTAATCCTGATTATGGGCTGGGACTTGGCTCACTTTCAAGTAAGCCTCTTCTCGTACTTTTGAAATGCGGTCTACNCCAATTTTTTTGCCCTTGTGCGGTAAAACAAAACTTGAGTACATAACTCGTCTTTCTTTTTGTATCGGNGGGTGACTCATGTGAAGTGTGCATGATAAATGAACTGTGACATCACCGGTTTTAGTAGGCAAATCAATCCTAGGTAGATCAAGATAAGGGTGAATAAAATTTGGCTGTAAATTTGCTCTATGCGAACCTGCTACCACTGCCAATTGACCACTTCTGGAATCTGCTCCTGTAACTGAAATTCCAACCGTCATAGAAGAACAGTCGTAGGAATGTCTTCCAAGACTGCAATCTTTATGCCATGGAAGATCAGAGATTCCCTCAACCACTCCAATTGGTTTCACCAAAGCTTCAATCGCATTTTCATCATTACTTCCCTTCCACAAAATACTGTGCCCATCTCCGGGTATTGCCGCTATTCTTTTATGTTGCCTATCGGTAAGAAGTCTTTTTACAGATTCTGATTGATTCTGAAAATACTGAAGACGGACGCAATGATCTTTTCCGTCTTCTGTTTTCGCCCACCAAGACCTACCATCACCTCTCTCATACTTTCCTACAGCGTTATCCATATCTTTATAGATCTCTGCCATTAACTCGTGACTCCACCAGCCTTCAAGGTGCAAATAACCAGTTTGCGATAAAAACCATGAAATTTCTTCGTCAGAATCTTCCTGAGTGAAAGACCGGTTCAGATCTAGGGGGCTGCCATCTTGATTTAAGAAATCTATTTCGCCCGGCTTATGAACTGGCCTTCCATCAATGATCGCCCTGATAACAGGCCACCACTTTAAAAATCGAAAATGTTCTCTTAAAGGTAAATCAATTACTTTAGATGTAGCCAGTGATTGAGGGGTCTGTATATCTTGCACCAGATCCAAAAATGAAATCTCATCTAAATCAACTATTACAGAGGCACCAGATACACCTGACTCTAGTTTGATGGCACCATCTGAAGGAGTAAGAGTAAATGATTTTTTTGAAACTCTGATTCCTAATGGTCGACAACCAAGAATTTGAGCGCCTTCAGAAGCTATCAAAGAATTCTTATCTAGTAGCAGTGGCAATTGATCATCAATCCAAGCATCTAGATCAATTTGATCAACCTCGCTGTCTAAACGGGATCGTACATCAACCGAAAACACAGAAAATACCTTTCTTCATGGTTACTCAATACTCTCTTGGATAGGTAAAGGTTCACCTAAGGATGGCATAATTTCTGAAGGACCTAATAGAGTTAGCTGATCATCAGCTCCTAAACACAGTTTTTCATTCAATTCGATGATAATTCCTTCTCTGTGCACGGAAACTAACTCAACTCCATCAGGAAAACTAAGTGCACCAACTGATAAACCTATAAGCGCTGAGTCTTTTCCTTCTGGGAGAAGGGCGTATTGACGGAATGTCATCTCAGGAAGCAGAGCAGATTTAACTTCTGCTTCTGTTTGAGCTAGCCCTATAAGTTTTGCACCCGTATGTAAGTGACCGGCTAGCTCTCCGGCAACTCTTAACGAGCGTCCTGGGTTTTTAGTTGTTCCTGCAAGAAAAAATAAAGCATTAACCCATTCACCAGAACCTCCCCATGAAGCAGGAATACGAATACCTTCTGCTGCTCTGACTATTACAAGCTCATCTTCTTCAATATCTTCAAATAGCGCAACTGGGGTTGCTGTCGGATGTTGTTGGGATGGTTGAATCCACAGGGAGCCCGTTTCTAAAAACTGTTCAGTTACTCGCTCTCCTGTTAAGCCGATTAAATCAGAAAGAACAGTTGCAGCTCTATCCGCTGCCTCTGTAATAGTAGTTCCTGGCGGCACACTTAAAACTCCTGCTCTAGCAATCAGCCCGTGATAATCATCTCCAGTTCGCAGGCCGTGACCAGCCATCGCAGCACTCATTTCTCGATCTAATTCTGGATCAGCATCTGCACCCCATCTTTCAAAAACTTGTCTAATTGCACCTGCTCTTTTACTTTTTCCACTCGCGTAAAGACGGTGCCAAGTCCACCCCGCGAAAAAAACAAAAACCACAAAAAGCATGGCAGTTACACCAAGCTGAAATATTAGGAATACAGAAATAATTATTCCAATGAATTGCGTCAGCGGATAAAGGGGAGCTTTAAAAGCAGGCGCATATGACTGAATATGAGAAGCCCTCAGTACCAGAACAGCAATATTCAATAAGCCAAGTGTTAACAACACAAAAGCACTTGCAAGTTTCGCGATTGCTTCAGCATCAAGAACTAAAACCACAAGTGCTATTGCAACTCCAGTAACGATTACACCGAATGCGGGAGTCCCATAGCGGCTTAGTCTTCCCGCTATTTCAGGAAAAAGTCCATCACGTGCCATTGCCATGGGGTATCTAGCTGCAGCCAAAATCCCAGCATTTACAGCTGAAGCAAATGCTGCTAACGCCGCTAAAACAACAAGTGCAACCCCCGCTGATGGAAGAATAGTTTCAGCAGCAGAATGAATCGGTGCTAGATCTTCATGCAAAATGTCTGGAGGTAAAAGTGCTACCGCTACTAAAGCGCCAAGTGTGTAGAGAACGGTTCCTACTAGCAAGGATAATGACATCCCAAGTGGGATCTTTAAAGAGGGATCATCTACTTCTTCAGCCGCACTTGCAACTTTTGTTAAACCACCATATGAAACAAAAACTAGACCTATGACTGAAATAAGTCCAGAAAACCCTTCTGTAAAAAATGGATCAAGATTAGATTTGCTTATACCTTGTTTTTGAGTTTCAAAA
>PATJ01000023.1 GCA_002713545.1 Acidimicrobiaceae bacterium | reverse complement strand
TAGACAATTTTTCAAGAAATTGAAAACTTCCTCAAAGGCAGGATCTTTTGATTTGTTTTTTAATTCGATTGGATCAGAATCAAGATTATAGAGCTCCCACTGGTCAGGAATAATTGAATTTCTGTGTCGTATTGATGGTGGAGAACTAGAGGACAGTTGACGAACACCGGGATCAGACCAAGTGGAAGGATCATCAAAAGCCCTTACCAATTTCCAAATGTTTTCTCCACCGCCTTTCGCATCAGTTTCACTAATTCTTTTCACAAGACCTTCGAAATTAGATGCAACATCAGATGGAATACGAATCCTCATCGCTGCAGGTGGTCTGTTTCCACGACCAAGGCGGCGGGCAAGAACAGATGCCAGGGTATCTCCTTCAAGCACGTTGTCCCTAGTCATCATGTAGACACCTCTTTTCAAAAAACGATCTTCATTTTGATTTTCTATGAGAGGAGAAAGGTCATAACCCGGAAGAGGATGCATTTCCGTAAATGAATCGGAGAGTTTCTCAAACAATTCTTTTTTCTCAAGACCTGCCATACCTAGAGCAGTCGGTATCAAGTCGACATGTGATGTCGGAGCATCTGAAATAGTTTTCGGAGTAGTGGGATTACTTCCTGTTCTAACAACCTGAAAAGGTACTCGTGTAGCTTCGTCGTATAAAGTAAACCATTTCTGATGAAGACCCCCATGAGCCCCTAGTAAATCTCCATGATCAGATGTACGAAAAAGAATTGTCTCATTCAATGTATTTTCCAAAACAGTTTTACGAACACTGTCAATTGGCCCATCGACTTCAAGATGAAGTCTGTAGTAGAAATTTCGGTATTCTTGCTCATTACGCTCATAGATTTTTTTGACGCGACTCTGAGGTCCGTATCCTGAAAAATAAGCATTTTTATAAGCGATTTGTGCTGCTGGTTTGGAACTTAAATCTTCGTGTCGTGTTGGCGGCTCCGGCACTTTAGGAGGATCAAGATCACTTTTTTTAATTGGATTGTCTTCTTGCCTTCGCCATGCAGGGAAAAGAACTATGTCGTGTGGATTCACAAAACTTGCGATAAGAAGAAACGGGCGAAGTGCTTCCGCATCACCTGACTCTCTTCGCAAATAACGATCTTTTAGCCATTTAACAACACGTTCAGCGATTAAGTTGTCGCGAATGAATCCGGAATTGCCAGCCAGTGGCGCCCCATGGGGTTCCGGACCGACCCAACCGGAAAATCCAAATTCTTCCAAGGGATTAGCTTCTAAATAAGTTTTAACATTTTCTTCAATCACTTCACCATTTTCAGTATTTGTAGGGATCGGTAATCCAGTCTCAGGGTCTATCAGGTCAGCATGAGTGATATGCCATTTCCCGTCGTAATGGGTGTCATAGCCAGCTGCTTTGAACCAGTGTCCTATAGTTGGAACTTCCCCAGGTCGCAGCCAACGCATACGAGAATCTGAAGCATCTTTACCTAATCCATCTGTTTGTGTTACTCCATGNAGATCTGGGTAATGCCCGGTGAAAAGTGTTGGNCGGCTAGGCACACAAGCGAGTGAACCTGTGTAATGTCGTTCGAAAGAAACCCCGTTTTGTTTAAACCAATGTCTTGCAGGCAAAGCTTCTTCACGCCATGCCTTGAGGTCGTCCCCTTCATAAGTTGGCGCATTTCGTTCTTCATCAGTCATGATGATTACAACATCAGGATGGCGCATATTTTTTCTTGTCGTCGGTAAGAGTTTGTTCTACTTGATTTTTAAGTCCGATTAACATTTTTTTGTTTAGTCGTGAAAAAAATTTACCTAATATTTGAGCTGCNATTTCAGCCGGTGGTCGAATTGGCACAATNTNTACAGTNAGCTCNACTCGNGTCTTCGCNCCCTCATCAAATAATTNCCAACTGTTAGTNACTTTTTTAAAAACTGGAGGGAGCCCTTCAATTTGATAAGCCAGTCCCACAGGTTCTTCCCAGNATGTAATTGTTTCTAAAACAACATTTGATCCTTGTTGTATTCGTCTGGTCGTTCCCACTCCCATCTCTTGTTCTGAGTAGAAGCATGAATGGTCGACATTTTCAGCCCAGTTAAAAATCTGATCAAACTCTGAAAGAACGCCCCAAATTTCTTCTATAGGGGCTGAAACAATAATTGAGTTGGATTTTGCTGCCATATTTAGTTATACCTTAATCATTACGTCAACTATTTGTCGGGTAGGCGGGATTTGAACCCACGACCTCCTCGTCCCGAACGAGGCGCGCTACCAAGCTGCGCCACTACCCGAAAGTTAGCTATTTATAAGCGCATCGACTTGCTGGCTAAGTGAAAGTGGATCTATCGGTTTAACAACCCAGCAATCTGCTTCGGAGCGTTTCCCTAAGAACTCATCTGCCTGTCTGTCAAGAAGCATCAATATTTTCTGATTCGGTATTCGACCAGCTCTTTGTTCAAGGCGCAAATTCAAAGAAGTCGCCATTCCCCCCATATTTCCTATTTGCAGATCGAGGATAACCAATACAGGGGCAGTATTGATAAGAGTTTTCAGCACCTTGGCTCCTTCTGTGACCCTTATAATTTGGTGGTTTTTACTTAAAGAGGCGCCGATTTCTTGAAAAATATGATCTTCACTAGTTGCTAGTAAAACATTCGTTTTTTCAGGCATAATGCGAGCGTAGCGTAGGAATTATGAACTCAATGTTTACTTTTGTGTTGAGTTTTGTAATCTTTACTTACGACTTTTGAAGAAAGTTTCAAATAAGGTAAAAATATGCTCGAAATCACTGTTGAAAGAAACGAAAATTATGTGTTATGTCGTCCGACTGGAGAACTTGACGCATATACCGTCGCTCAATTTCGTGAAGCATTAATGGAATTAGCTGAAGAGAAATTTGTTTTGGTTGATTTATCTGATGTCCCTTTCATGGATTCGGCTGGGTTAGGAGCTTTAATCGGGGGTATAAGAAGAGCAAGAGACAATGATGGCGATGTTTCTGTTGCGTGTAACCGACCCGCATTGGTGAGGCTTCTTCATACAACGGGTTTTGACAGAATAGTTCCTGTCCGTGAAACGGTAGAGGAAGCAGTTCTAGCTCTAAATGATCCAGAAGCAACTTAGTTACTTTTGTTTATTACGCTGCTTAAAAGATGACAAATATAAAAAATTCAAAAAGATTGTTCTTTCTATTTTCTTTACTTGCCATATCCATTTTATTTTCTTCAAACGCCCGTGCGGAAGTAACTTCACCAGAAGCAGCCAAAAGTGTAGTTGTAGTAGAAGCATCAGGTTTGATGGATCCAGTAATGGTGAGAATGATGGAAGAGACACTCACAAAAGTTGATCCGAACGCGACTATTGCTTTGGTCTTTCAAATTAATATTTCTGGAAGCGTCGTCCAAAATGATCAAATTATTGCATTAGGTGAGTTAATTAGTTCTTCGCGTACACCAATTTCATTTTGGGTTGGTCCTTCGGGGTCGCGAGCTAAGGGCCCAATAGTGGAGTTAGCTTTAATTAGCGGCGATATAGGAATTTCGCCAGGGTCAAAAATTGGAAAAATAGGCCAGAGTAATTTTCCAATTAATAGTTTCGGGGTGAGTCAGAATTTTGAGCTAGAAGAAAAAACCCTCAACTATGACGAAGCTATAGAAAAAGGCATTGCTAGAAGTTCACCAGTTTTATTAGAACATCTCGTTGGGCTGGAAGATTTCGAAGTTATTTCGGATGTTGATTCAGGAGAGATCAAACCTCTAACTCAGACTCGTTTCGAAGAAATGGACCCTCCCGATCAATTCTTTCATAGCGTGGGAAGTCCNGCTATCACCTATTTACTTTTTTTGGCTGGTATGGGTCTACTTGTTTTTGAACTTTATACAGCTGGAGTGGGCATAGCTGGAGTATTGGGCGCCNTATGCCTTTTGTTGGGTTTTTATGGATTAGCTGTTCTTCCATCTAATCCGTGGGGCATAGCATTATTGATCTTTTCAATGTTGAGTTTTGCAGTAGATGTTCAAACTGGAGTGCCAAGATTCTGGAGTCTTATAGCAACTATAAGTTTGATAGTTGGATCACTTTTATTGTTTGATGGGCTTTCTCTTTCTTGGTTGACTTTGCTATTTGGTATTTTGGTAACTGTGACCTGCATGTCGGCGGGTATGCCTGCAATGATCCGCACGCGTTTTGCAACACCCACTATTGGCCGTGAGTGGATTGTTGGTGAACTTGGGACAGCTATCGAAGAAATTAACCCCAATGGGACTGTTGAAGTTAAAGGGGCAATCTGGAAAGCTCAAACTAATCGAGCAACTCCCATAAAAGTTAATGACGAAATTCGGGTTGCAGCTGTAGATGGATTCTGGCTAGATGTGGAGCCTTTAGAGGGAGCTGCGCGCGATTACAGAGAACGTAAAGGGAGTAAAGATTAATTACTTACTGTTAGTAAATAATTTTTAACTTTCAAATTTGGGGAGACGAGGTCCAGCAATCCGCACGTTATCTCGCCTACGCGTAATCCCGTTTCCGTCTAGATGATTTAACAGAGGCATTGCATGTTTTCTGGTATTACCGGCAGCCTCTCTAAATTCCGAGACTGTAAACCCCTCTGGTTGGACAGACAAAAGTTCAGAAGCAAGTAAGGAAGCTGCTTCAATAGCATTTGAGGAAAAAAAGACCCCTCCTTCTTCAACAACAATTCCCTTACTAACTAATTCTCTAAGCACAGAACGGTCTATTCCATCAGGGTCAGGTGGTGCGAAAAGTGAATCCTGTAGTTTTTCAACAAAAGGATGGTTGGAAGTTTGATTTTTATATTTAGAAAGCTTCAATCTTCCGTTATCCACGGTCATATCTTTTAACAAAGAAATAGTGGCTCTTTGATGTTCATTTAAGGAAGACAATTCAATTCCCTTAGGTCCAGCAGATTTGACACTTTCTTTGACTATTTCAATTGTCTGTTGAAGAATTAATGGGTCGACAACCCAGTTATCTATATCGGGCTCAATGTTTTCACCTGTAAGTAGTTTTAACTCTTCCGTATTAATCCAGCCTCTTTCTTTGATGATCCTTTCTATTGAACGGTCAGGTTTCGCTTTTGAAGCTTTTTCCTGCGGATCGACATCAAGTACTTCACCTCCTCCAATAGTTTCGTCGCGTCCACTTTCGCGCAAAATAAATCTGTCTCCAGGTAGTAAAGGAAGTGCTTCTGGTAAAAATATTCTTATTGGTTCTTTTCCTCCAGGTAATATTGGGTTAGGGCCAAGAACTCTTAATTTAACTGGGTATTCTCCTGAGCCGAAGTAAGCGATAAAAGCACCCTTACGAGACACATTGTGATCAATTTCGTCTAAGACTTGAAGAGAAGCATCTAACATTTTTGTTAAATGCCATTCTCCTGATTTGATAAGTACATTTCCTCGAGAAATTTCTCCATGTGAAACCCCGGCAATATTTAAGGCGCAACGACTACCGGGTGAAATTTTACTTTGCTCAAGATGATGAGCTTGGATTCCTCTAACTCTAACTTTTTCTTTTAAAGGCCAAATTTCTAGCTCATCGTCAATTTCTAAACTTCCTCCTGTCAAAGTTCCGGTGACAACTGTTCCAGCTCCTTTTATTGAGAAAGAGCGGTCTATCCAAAGTCTCGGTCGCTGAACATCATCTGGATCCGGCGTTTTTTTCAAAAGATCTGAAATTTTTTTTAATAACAAGTCCACTCCAGTGCCATCTAATGAATTTGTTTTAACTAGGGGAGCATTTTCTAGAAAGGTTCCTTTAACTTTTTCTTCAATTTCCAGCAATGTGACTTCAGTAAGATCGGTGTCAGCTTGATCGACTTTTGTTATCACAATTATCCCATTTATAAATCCGAGTAATTCCAAGATCCTAAGATGTTCTTCAGATTGAGGTTTCCAACCTTCTGTGGCTGCAACTACAAATAGGCATGTTTGAACACTTCCCACACCGGCCAACATATTTTTTAAAAAACGAACATGACCGGGTACATCTACAATTGACACAACAACTCCAGATGGCAAAGTTGTTGAAGCAAAACCTAAATCAATGGTTAAACCACGAGTTTGTTCTTCAATAAATCGATCAGGATCAGATCCAGTTAAAGACTTGACTAAAGTTGATTTCCCGTGATCAACATGTCCTGCTGTAGCCAGTATGTGCATGATTAAAACAGAAATTCCTATCGAATTTTTTTGATCGCATTATTGATAAAAACGTCATCACTTGGGTGGACCGTCATTAAATCTAAGAAGGTTTGATTATTATCTACTCGGCAGATAATGGGTGGGTTTTGTTGTCGAAAAAACTCAACATGATCACCTGTCAGCTTTAAACCCGCAGAAGGTATTTCAACTCCCGGTAAGGTCCCACCACCTGGAGTAGCGGAAGTGTCAGTTATAAATTCTTTACTTATTTTACTTGCTCTAATTTTTAGTTCATCTACGGTAGTAGTCGCCATTTCCCAAAAAGGAATTGAAGAAGCTCTACGTTCTAGATAAGAAATAGTGACATTCTGAAGTGCTGACATCGTAAGGCTCCCGGGTCTAACAACTCTAGACAGGGGGTGTTTCGAACAGAGTTCGACTAGTTCTGCTTTCCCAGCAATTATGCCTGCTTGGGGTCCTCCGAATAGTTTGTCTCCCGAAAAGGTGACGATGTCTGCGCCTGATTCCAGACTTTGTTTTGCGGACGGTTCACCAATCAGCCATTTTGGAGGACCGTTTTCCAACCAGGGGCATGCAGAGTCAATTAAGCCTGATCCGATATCGGCAATAATGGGAATTCCTAAGTCGGTCATGTCAGAAATTTCAGTTGTTTCAGTGAAACCGACAATTCGGTAGTTTGACTGATGAACTTTTAAAATTAAAGAAACATCATTTTTAGTGATTGCTTTTTCAAAATCTTTACGGCGCGTTCGATTTGTCGTACCTACTTCAACTAAGTGAGCCCCAGACTGTTCAAGAATTTCCGGAATTCGAAAGCCTCCACCTATCTCGACCAGTTCGCTTCGTGAAACTGCAACACCACGTTCTTCAGCAAGGGCTGCAATTACCAAAAGAACCGCTGAAGCGCAGTTATTCACAACCAGTGCTGATTCGGCTCCACAGGCACGGGCAATTAGATTTGAGGACCTATCTTGTCTTGAACCGCGTTCTCCTGTTTCCAAATCTAACTCAAGATTAGAGAATCTAAAATGTTGATTCTGTGATTCAATTTTTATTGGAGAGCGACCCATATTCGTATGTAAAAGAACCCCTGTTGCATTAATCACATCAGTTAATAGTGTTCTAGAAATAATTTCAGCAATTTTTCGAGCTTCACTGATTACATCACCCCCATTTGCTTTATTCACTGCTTCACGTGCTGCATCAACTAGTAGCGGATGAGGTAAATCTAAGTCTGAGATAGCACGCGCTATTTGATCTATAGAAGGTGGTCTATTTAACGGTGATAGGGGTTGTTCTGACATTTTATTTATTTCGAAAGAAAGCTATTTTTCTACTTCTAAGGTTACGAAGACGTAGCATAAATTTATGTTGTTATTACTATTTGCAGCTTTTTTGATAGTGCCTGCTATTGAGTTATATCTAATCATTGAAGTTTCCCATCAAATTGGCTTCGGAAATACTTTAATTGCTCTTNTATTTATCAGCGTTATTGGTGCGTGGATGGTTAAGCGAGAGGGATTAGAAATAATCAGAAAAGCCCAAATTGAACTAGCAAATGGACAACTTCCCGGTAAACAAATAGTTGAAGGTTTACTTATTCTTTTAGCTGGTGTTTTGATGCTTACCCCGGGATTTGCAACTGATGCAATTGGCTTACTTTTACTTTTTCCTTTGACGCGCATTATGTTGCGGTCTTTTTTGACCCGTCGCTTCGTGAAAAAATTAAAGACAGGTCAAGCTTTTTTGTGGGGATCTAAAAATAATGTAAGCCAACGAGTTGTAGATGTTGAATGGGATGTATCGGATCCAAATGATCGGAATAAAAAAGAACTAGAAGAATAATTTCTTTTTAGCAATCTTTTATCCGTGTCAGATGTCATATTGTTTCAATTCTTGCGGCGATCCATACTTTATTAGACTTAAGAATTAAGCAGAAAATTTTTGGCATGACGGAATTAAACTTTGGCACTCATTCAGACGTAAATAATGCTGTATCAGTTACGGATCCCGGTTCAGTTCCTTACATGGATTTAAGACCAGAGAATTTTAGCCAGATTGTCTCTTCTAGTAAGCAGCTATCTGAAGGTTCTGATTGGATAGTGCAAACACCGGCAGGNCTTTTTGTCCATGGCTATAAACAGGTCCGCTCGATACTTCGCGATCAACGGTGGATATCTGTGCTTTCGGGAATTTCGATGTTGGACTCCCTTGAGTCAACAGCATCCGATTTAAATATTTTGTTTGAACGNGCGAGGCGTTCAATTACGGATGTTGAAGTTTCATCTAGTTTCAATATTAGGCCAAATGTATTATCAGTTGAAGGGGATGATCATAAGCGGCTAAGAAAGTTAGTTAATTCTTCGTTCACTTCTAAAAGTGCAGATCGATTGCGCCCTTTTATGAGAGAGCATGCAAGTGAACTAATCNATTCTTTNGCTAAAAACTCAACGAGTGAAATTGTTCAAGAATTTTGCCGCCCATATCCAATTCCAATTATTTGTAGGTTATTGGGATCAGATGACAAAGACTGGGAGTTGTTTGACTATTGGGCTGAAGTTATTTTTTCTGCTTTAGACGCTGATACTGATTCTGTAATAAGTCGACTTGATGAAATATCAGCGGCGCAGAAAGAGCTTGATAACTACATAAAAAATCTTATTCATGATCGTTCAATTGATCCCAAAGATGATTTGATTTCAGAACTCATCCAGAATCAAGTTGACGGGGACGCACTTAGCTCTGACGAATTAATAGCAATGGTGGAAGCCCTTTTATTGGCGGGTACTGATACAACTCGAAATCAACTTGGAGCAACAATTGCGGTCCTGGCAGATCACCCTGAGCAGTATTCAATTTTAAGGGAAAGAAGAGAATTGATCCCTGCTGCAATTGAAGAGTCTCTCAGATATATAGGGGCAGTTCGAACCACTGCGCGTCTAGCTGTTGAAGATATAAATTTTGAAGGAAAATTTTTTCCTGCTGGTAGCACAGTCTTGTTAGGACTGCATGCTGCAAGTCTTGGTGAAACCGAAGACGATGATGGCTATGTTTTTAATCTCCTACGTGAACGCGAATGTCCACATATGGCTTTTGGTAGTGGAGCCCACCATTGTCTTGGTGCATTTTTGGCACGTGCAGAATTACAAGAAGCATTAAGTGTTTTTGTTGACACAGTTCCTTCTATTGATTTGGTAAGTCCAGTCGAATGGAAACCATTATCTATGGGAATTTGGGGACCGAGTCGTCTCGAAATTACATTTAAAGGTCCTTCCAGTAAGAAACTTTACAAAGCTGGAACAAATCGAGAAAGCAAGTCAGTTTTTGTTGCAGGTCGAGTATCTGATAGAAAAGAAGATCAATTAATTCAAGACTCTTCAAAAAAACGTTCTGAAATCCAAAAATCTATACCACACTTGATTCAACGTCCGAAATTTCCACCGATTAAAAGGTTGTTGACAACTGTTTTCAAATTCAGTAGAGCAATAATAATTTGGAAATTAATTGACTCACGGAAAGAAGATAAAACAAAAAAAACTTTTTTATACAGACGGATACGAGAAGCTGCCGAAGGTTTAGGTCCTACCTATGTCAAACTTGCACAATTAATTTCTGCTGCCGAAGGAATATTTCCAGAACCTCTAATAGCTGAATGTAAAAAGTGTCGTGATGAAGTGCGTCCAGAATCTTGGGTCACTGTCAGAAAAACTATAGAGAACGAATTAGGTCCCATAGATAAAATTTTTAGTTTTATTGATCCCGTTCCCATAGCTGCAGCATCAATTGCCCAAGTGCACTCTGCGAAACTTGTTGATGGTTCTTCTGTAGTCATTAAGGTTCAAAGGCAAAAAATTCAAGATCAAGTTAAAAGTGATCTAAAAGTAATGGCATGGCTGGCTCCAAAATTTGTTGGGCGTATACCGATTGCAGCATTAACCAATCCTCCGGCCTTAGTTGAATTGTTTGCAGAGACGATTTGTGAGGAATTGGATTTCCAGCTTGAGGTGTCAAATCTTTTTGAAATTGAAAGAGCCTTGAAATCGAATCCTAAAAACACTTGGGAATTACCCATTCCGAATTTAGATTATGTCACTTCAAAAATTATTGTAATGAGTCGAGTCGGCGGTTTTTCTCTTGGTGATGCAAATGAAATGGAAATGAATGCAGATCGAGTTTCTGCCGTTTTTCGTCAAATGGTTGATGGTTTGCTAGAGGGAGCCGTAATTCATGGGATTTTTCATGGTGATTTTCATGCTGGCAATGTATTTTTAGACACAGATGGTCAAATCGGTTTGGTAGATTTTGGAATTACCGGAAGATTAAACGGTGATCGTCGAATTGCGTTTTTACGTTATGTAGTGGGTTTAATGACTGGTGATGTTGAAGCTCAGATTATGGGGTTGAGAGATCTTGGAGCTTTTCCATCAGATACCGACGTTCAAACCTTAATTAAAGATTTTCAGTTAGAACGTGATGACTTTGATCCTCTTGAAATGAGCGAAGAAGAATTCGTAGAAGAGATTCAAGTAATCGTTAGAGATCTTTTGGCGCATGGCGCGAGAATTCCCAAAGAATTGATGCTTTTCGTAAAGAACTTTGCTTATCTTTCATCGGTAATTCAAAATTTAAGTCCTGAGATGGATTTGTTGGCAGAGTTTGAAAAAATCTCATCAGGTTTTTTTACCAGAAACGGGCTTCGTGTTGCCACTGAAGTTGGTTTTTCAGTTACGAGTGATGACATTTCAGACCAGTCATTTAGAAGAGCAGCAGGGCTGCGCGATAGTGAGAAGACTCTTACTTGGGATGCTTTACAAAAACGCAGAAATGAAACTATTCAGCGGATACCAGTTAAATCAGTAGTTGATGAATTACAAGGGAGAACTTAATTCAGTATGGATTCTCCAAACATAATAGTTTTTACAAGAGACTTAAGAGTTAGAGATAATCCCGCATTTGAAGCGGCTGTTTCGATGCCCGGACCTACAGTTGCACTTTTTGTTTTTGATGAACTGATTACAGATAAAAAACCTACTAGTTCTAACCGTTTTCAATTTCTTATCGATTCTTTACGCGATCTCGATGCATCATTAAAAAAAATCGGCTCTCAGTTGATAATACGCCAGGGAAAATGGGTGAATGAGATAGCTAAAGTGGTTGATGAAACCCAATCAAAACAGATTCATATTTCCAATGATTTCAGTCTTTTGGCAAAAACCCGCTTGGAAGCATTAATCAAGAAAGGCGAATCAATTGGGTTTGGAGTTACTGTTCACTCAGGTGTTTCCCTCGTGGAACCGGGTCTTTTGACGCCAGCTGATGGGAGAGAATATAAAGTTTTTACTCCTTACTATCGCCGTTGGCTAGAGACCTCTTGGCGAAAACCCGTTAAGACGCCGGAATCTATCCAAAGCATTGATTTAGATGGCGGTCATATTGAAATTCTTGAAAAATATGACCAAAAAAATCTTTCACCCTTTTTGTTAAAAGGGGGGGAGACAGAAGGGGTTTCGCGATTAAACGATTGGATGGCCAGAGAAATATCAGACTATGAAAAAGGTCGCGATGATATAGAGGGTGATCGAACATCACGTTTATCTCCTTATCTTCATTTCGGATGTCTCTCCCCATTGGAAGTAGCTTTGCAGGCTTTGGAATTTGGTGGCGATGCCTTTGTTAGACAATTGTGCTGGCGAGATTTCTATTTACAAATTTTGCATTATCGCCCAGACTCCTCAAGAAAAGATTACCGCGATCGAAAATATGAGTGGAATAAAGATCCTGAAGCCTTCGAGCTTTGGAAAGAAGGGAAAACTGGGTTTCCAATAGTCGATGCGGGAATGCGTCAATTACTAGCTGAAGGTTTTATGCACAACAGAGTAAGAATGATTGTTGCTTCGTTTTTGACAAAAGATTTACATCTTGATTGGAGAATCGGGGCAGAGCATTTTATGAATTATTTGGTTGATGGAGACATTGCTTCAAATCAGTTGAATTGGCAATGGGTTGCCGGAACTGGAACGGATAGTAACCCCCATCGGATTTTCAATCCGATTCGTCAAAGTGAAAGATTCGATACTGATGGAAAATATATTCGTAAATGGGTTCCAGAGTTGAAAAATATTTTGGGTAATGAAATTCATGATCCTGATAGAAAGTTGCGATTAGAAGTTAGTTATCCAGAAGCAATAGTGGATCACCATGAAGCAATCGCGATATATAAATCTAAGTATTCTGGTTAATAGTAGATTTAGAAAGGTAATTTATGGCAGTTTTATCACCGAAAGAAACAACTGCAGCTTTGAATGAATTTGTTAGTGAAAAACATCTAGGTATTTTAACTTTGGTTAGAAAAGATGGAAGACCACATTCGACTCCAGTTGGGTTTATGTGGGACGATGAAAAAAAGGTTGTAAAAATAATCACGTGGTCTGGGAGTTTAAAAACCCGTCTTCTTCAAGAAGAGACTCTCCTTGGAACNATTTCNCAAGTAGATGGTGGCCGGTGGGTAACTTTTGANGGAATTTGTTCAGCTACTGGCGATTCTGAAATCTGNTCTGATGCTGTGAAGCGTTATTCCCTGCGTTATTCAGAACCGAAAGATCGTGGCGATGAACGAAGAACAATAACGATGAACGTTAATCGCATACTTTCTAGTGCTGGTTTAGCTCCTTAATAGCTTAATTTTTCAAACAAATTTCGGCAGCTCTTCTGCCTGAAACTAGCGCGCCTTGAATTGATGGTGTATCCCTATGATCACCNCAAATGTAAACTCCCTCGCTATTTTTTATACTTTTTCTAAAAGGATCGCCGGGTCTTAAATCAGGCTGACCGTGTTCAATTGAATATGTTTTAATGTGTTCCCAACTGTCAACACTGTCTCCAAACCATTTCCGCATTTGTATAAGGACATTTTCCATGGAGTCGGGTTTTATTGTGTTTGGGATGGCCACCGCGATTAGAGCTTTACCATTTTTTGAGTAGGAAGGTGAAATGTTGCTCATAATCGCGACGTTTAGTGCGGGACCATTTTTTTCACCGTTNAGAAGAATGGCTTTTGAAGAGCTAGGAGCTTGAGGAGCGGAAAAATAGATGCAAGAGACAGATCTAGAAAGTGGGCTTTCTTGACCAAGTAATTTAGCGGTCGCAGGTCCTTCGGTAGCGATTATTAAATTTGAAGGTAAAAAGGATTCACCCGATTCGAGTATTACTTTTTTACCTTCTACTTTGTCAACCGNNGAGGTTAAACGAATGCTGCTTTCATTTATCTGCTTTGAAAGTTGTTCGCTAATTGCGCCCATTCCGCGAGATGGAANAGCAGCATCCCCAATGAATAACATTTTGAGGACTAAAAANCACAGTCTGGTGGAACCACTTAGCGAAGGGTCAAGTTGGATTCCTCCAACTAGCGGCTTAAAAAAGCTANTAATAGCTTTAGATGTAAAACCTAATTCCTCAAAAGTTTCTAAAATTCTTTTGTCATCTTTTTGTTGNAAATAAATTTTCTTTCTGCCAATTAGTGANTTTCTTAATTTTAAAAGTTTTATTTTGTCTTGNATTCCAATNGTTTTGGTGAAAGCNGTGGACATGATTGAAGAAACATTTCTAAANGGATCACCAACCTTTGAAAAATGCCCATCAGAGAAAATAGTCGCGCCTGATTCAAATGAGTGAAGTCTCAACAAGGAAAGATTTAAGTGTTTGGGCAATTCTGGGTATGCNGTTAAAAGAACTTGGAAACCTCGATCAAGTAGAAAATCTTTGTATTGATCAGTTCTGACTCGACCACCTACTCCGTCTGATTTTTCTAGGAGAAGAACCTCTCTGCCNGATTGCGACAAAACTTTTGCTGCAGTTAAACCTGCCAANCCGGCCCCAACTACTANAAATTCTGGAGAGGAAAGAGCTGGCAAATTGTTTCCTATGAATTCAAAGAAGACTGTCTTCTTGGCGGTCTAAGAAATAAGACAGGTGTCGATTCTTTATATTTTTGAAACTCAGGGTCNTTACCCCAGCGTTTCTTTGCAGCGGAGTTAAGCATCGGAACCCCGCTTATTTTTGTCAAAAGAACAAAAACAAAAATAGGCGAAATAAAACTTACATATTGCCAGCCCGACAATACAGGGAGTGCAACAATTGATACACCAATCCATAAAAGAATTTCGCCAAAATAGTTAGGATGTTGTGACCAAGCCCACAAACCGCTGTTGATGAAAGAATTTTGATTTTCAGTGTTTAGTCTAAATCTTCGTTTCTGTTCATCAGAAACAATCTCAATTATGAAGCCNAGNAACCAAANGATCACTCCCATTGTCCCTATCCAGCNGAAACCTTTTTGAGAACTTGAAGTTATTGCTGACAACGCAGCTGNTGTCGTCAGAACAACCCAAAGACCTTGGATNGTCCAAGTCATCAAAAACCAAGTGAAATTATATTTCATCAAATCAAAACGAACATCNTGACCCACCGCTTTTACACGGGCAAACAAGAAAGCACCCAAGCGTAAACCCCAAGTACAAACCATTAACCCGAGTAGAACGGATCTTGTNTCGATTTCGGGTACTGCAATAAGNGCGACGATTGTGATTGTTAAATAAGTAGCAGAACCTACAAGATCAAAAAATTTTTCTGAGTGAAATAACCATGAAGGTATGAAACAAATCCATTGGATCAAAAAAGCAATAATGCTACAAAGAGCAAAAAGTTTTATTCCAGAAGCGTTTAATCCGTTATCGCTACAAGCAATAACGACTAAAAAAGCAGTGCAAAGCGAAGCAACGATAGCGATAATAGATTGTTTTGTTTTCATTGCACTCGGTCCAGTTCAGCTGTGGCAATAATTTTTGAAAGCATTCGATTAAAAATTAGTGAATGTGGGAGCAACAACGCAAACCAATAAAGTCTTCCAATTACTCCTTTTGGAACAAAATGAGCGCGTTGACTAACCAGGCAACCATCTTCACTATCAATTACATCCCATTCGAGC
>PATJ01000022.1 GCA_002713545.1 Acidimicrobiaceae bacterium | reverse complement strand
CAACAGTCGTAGTCGGAGCAACAGTCGTAGTCGGAGCAACAGTCGTAGTCGGAGCAACAGTCGTAGTCGGAGCAACAGTCGTAGTCGGTGGAATAATTGATGGCCTTGCGTCGTATAAAACAGGCCTAATAGATGGCTCTGCGGCTCTAGCTGCTAAAAGAAAGACTAGAAAAACAACAAAAATAATGCCTGTAGCTTTTAACCAGATCCTTCTCATTGTTAGAGTTTCTCATTTCTTCGGTTGAAAAGAGTGGAGCCCTGAAAACTCTTACAAATTTGTATGCATTCTGGGGATTTTGCTACCGATATGAGCTGTAACCTGCATATGTGGATTCATTACAAAAATCAGGGGACGGAATAGGCGCGTTTGAGAAGCCAAGCTTTGAACCTGAGACTTTCGATCTAAAAAGAGTTGGCCTACACACAGATATTGTTGACGAAGATAGATACGAAAGAAGTGTGAAACGTTTTAGGGATCAAAAAATTGTACTCCCCACCTTTCATGAACTTGCCGACCCCAAAATAATCGATCCAGAAATAAGAAAAGATCTTTCAAAAATTGACAAAAACTCTGCTGACCCAAAAAATCTTTTCAGAGTTCACTGGCAAAACGATCTAAACGGAGATTTTGTCTCTTTGCCTGAACACATAGTTTTACCTTCTGAACTTACAGGAGTGGCTGCACCGATCGCTCTTGCTTTCGGCAACCGATTTCCGATGATTACAGCACATAAGGTTCTGGCCGCCTATGCGTGTTTGGTTCCAAGAGTCGTGACGGGTCAATTTGACCCAACAGAACATAGGGCTATCTGGCCATCAACAGGAAACTACGCCAGAGGCGGTGTCGCCATTTCCAGACTTATGGGATGTAGAGGGGTTGCTGTTCTTCCTGAAAACATGAGCAAGGAAAGATTTGAATGGTTAGACCGTTGGATTACTCACGAAGAAGATGTAATTCGCACTACTGGATCTGAAAGTAATGTGAAAGAAATTTATGATGCGTGTGCTGAACTAGAAAAAGATGAAACAAATTTTATTCTGAATCAATTCTCAGAATTTGCTAATCATGTCGGGCACAATGAAGTTACTGGACGCGCATTAGAGAACATTTTTCTCAACTACAAAGAAAAAAACAGTAATCTTCGTCTCGCTGGTTTCGTTGCTGCTTCAGGTTCAGCTGGAACACTCGGTGCTGGTGAACGATTGAAAGAAAATTATGGGGCTAAAATTGTGGCTGTTGAAGCTCTTGAATGCCCGACGATGCTCTATAACGGCTTCGGTGAGCACAATATCCAAGGGATCGGCGACAAACATATACCGCTCATACACAATGTCACCAATACGGATGTAGTTGTAGCAATTAGCGATAAAGCTACCGATGGTTTGAATCTTGTTTTTACATCTGACGAAGGTAAGTCTTTTCTGGTTGAAGAATTGGGAGCCTCCCCTAGCATCGTGGACCAACTTCGTCATTTTGGNTTTTCNTCTACNTGTAATTTGTTNGCAGCGATTAAAACNGCAAAAACTCTNGANCTNGGNCCGGANGANATGATTGTNACNGTNGCNACAGATGGNTCNGANCTNTATGANAGTGAGAAAACNCATCTTCTNGAAAATGAATTTNCANANGGCTTNAGNTCAGANGNTGCAAGTNNGATAGTAAATGANCATCNTCTNGGCGCTGANACAAGNAATGTTGAACTNTTAGATGATGTNGGACGTAANCGNATATTNAANCTNGGCTACTACACATGGGTCGAACANCAAGGNATNGAATTTTCTGACTTTGANNTAAGAAGAGANCAACANTTNTGGAAACATATACANAAATTAGCTCCGGTGTGGGATGATNTAATCAATGAATTCAACTCTNAAACAGGACTAANCAAANCGAAGTGAACTTTNTAGACCAAAATTCCGGTTGGCTAGGCTTGCCTCCTGAATCAAGTTGGGAAATAAAAAACGACCTCTCAGATTTAAATCCATTTGTCGAGTACCGAAAACTCATGTGGTCATACCATTTAGCAACCTCCAATGGAATGAGTGATCAAGACTTTTTGACTATCGTTAAAGATTTAGATGAGGCGGTTAGCGAAATAGCATCAATTGGTTTTCAAGAGACCCCACTTATTTTTTTAACTGAACTTTCTGAGGCTATAGGCCAAAAAGGTGGGGTTTGGGCAAAAAACGAGACCGTTAATGTGTCTGGCAGTCATAAAGCACGCCATCTTTTTGGTCTTGCGATACGCCTTGAGATTGAAGAAGTTCCAAAAGATAAACCCCTAACGATCGCCTCCTGCGGAAATGCCGCTCTAGCCGCTTCTGTAATTGCGAAGGCAGCTAAAAGGACTTTGACTGTAAATGTTCCTACATGGGCGGAAACTTCTCTCTTAGATGGACTCTCAGACAACGGTGCCAGAATTCAGATTTGTGAAAGAAGAAGTGACGAATCAGGGGATCCATGCATGTTCCGATTTAGGGAATTGCTGGAAGAAGGAGCGCTACCATTTGGTTGTCAAGGAACAGAAAATATATGGACTATTGATGGTGGTAAAACGCTGGGTTTTGAGATGTCAACACAGTTAAGGAGACACGATCTTGAACCAGACAGACTCCTGGTTCAAGTAGGTGGAGGAGCACTTGCGAGCAGCGCCATACAGGCTCTAACGGATGCTAAAAATTTTGGAATTCTAAAAACCAGACCTTCTCTCAACACTGTTCAAGCAAATGGTTGTTCACCACTTTCAATTGCTTTTAACCTAATAGCTGATAGTGGCAATCCTTCAGAAGCGCTCTCCGAAGCTATATCAAACCCACCAAAGTACATGAAGCCATGGGAAAATCCTTCTTCCTCCGCCACTGGAATACTCGATGACATAACCTACGACTGGCTTCCTTTAGTTTGGGACATGCTTTTAGGAGGCAATGTTGGGGGACCTATAAGCGCAAATGAGGAGGACATTATTTTGGCAAAAAAACTGGTTGCAGAATATACAGATATCTCTGCCAGCGCCACTGGAACTGCCGGACTCGCGGGTCTAATTGGAGCAAAAAAAGACAACTGTATTAGTTCTGATGACTCAATCGTGATCCTTTTAACAGGTGTTGACAGAGACTTTTAAAAGTTCAGATTGAAGTAACTTGGAGAGATACCCGAGAAGCACCATTGTTCATGGCCGTTTTTACGAGATCCGAAACCAGCTCAAAAATCTTTTCTTGNTCACCTGTTACAGTCGTGCCGAAAGGTCCAATTTCAACATTGAGGCCTGACTTTTTAGCTACAGAAATAGTCTCTTTTACATGAGGGCCAGGGTCTCCATCAGAGAATGGTTCAATTGTGAATTCAGCCTTTGCCTTTTTTGAACTCAAATCATTTCTCCTGAAAATCAAAACAGCTGATTTCGCGAAGTTGATCGGCAAGCGATTCTACTGCTGATTCGAAAAGTTCTTTACCCAATTCAGGNCCCGCATCTGTGGGGTCTCCTATAAGACCCTCGGTTCCAAAATCTCTACTAGTCCAACCAAATTGAACCTTGCCTCCAAATTTAACCCACTTATTTTCNGCCATCCATTCAGGCACGCGACGAACAGCTTTTTCCATTTGCACTTCCCCTGGTCGCAGGTAAGAAAAAACTGAAGTTTCATTTAACCCCCCATGAACTCCCATACCCATCTCTTCCTCCGTGCTTGTACCCCCAGATGCTGGNGGTACAGAAGGGTGGACAAGAAATGTTAAAAGTCCATGAGCAACACGTATGTCACGNCACGCTGTTATCAGAAGGGATGTATTACCACCGTGCCCGTTTAAAATAACTAACCTTCTNGCAGCAGTTGTAGCGACACATTTAGCTATATCATCGAGAACACTCATCATCGTAGTTGAACTGTATGAAAGGGTCCCCGGCGACCATGTGTGTTCATTCGATTTTGAAATTGACAATGTTGGAAGAAGCCATAGATCAATCTCACCTCCGATCGAATCAAGAAGAGCATTCGAAGTTTCTTCTGCAATAACTGTGTCTACAGACATTGGCAAATGAGGTCCATGCTGTTCAATTGCCCCAATGGGAAGCAGAATGACGGATTCGTCACTTATTTGCTCTGGGATATTCGGTCCAGTTATATCGGCAAGTCTTCCAGACATCTTTATAGGATAACCACGTATCTCTTCTAACGCGATTGATCAATTGTCATGATTTTCTTAATCGCGAGGGCCTGTCCATCTGTCCATATCTTTAATCTCGATTCCAGCTTGTTCAAGTGCTCTTTTGGCAGTGTGTGAAATNACCTCATCAAGGTCTCTGTGCTTATTGTAAAAAGCTGGCACAGGAGGGAAAATTACTCCCCCAATTTCTGCGACTTGTTGCATTAACCGCAAATGCCCTAAGTGAACTGGCGTTTCTCTCACCATTAGAACCAAAGGTCTTTTTTCTTTTAAAGTNACGTCCGCNGTTCTTGTAAGCAAGTCGGAACTATGCGAGTTAGCTACTGCCGACAAAGTTCTAATTGAACACGGGGCAATAATCATTCCGTCACACGGAAATGTTCCACTAGCGGGTCCTGCTGAAATGTCTTTGATCGGATAAGAATGATCAGCGAGTCTTTCAATTTCACCCGATGAAAAATCAGTTTCCATCCCTATTGTCTGTTTTGCTGCATTCGTTAATATCAAATGGGTTTCTACCTCTTGGACATCACGTAATATTTCGAGAATACGGATTCCATATATGACCCCGCTAGCTCCACTGATACCAACAACTAGCCGACGCAAAGTGTCTTCCATTTACTAATTTCTCCCTTAAATTACTACGAGTGAATTCTTACCTTGAATTTTGAACTTTAGTCCCATCACCGGACATAAGCACCTTTGTGTCCTGGGGTAACATCAAACTATGGATCTTGATCTAATGGCTCAGAAATATATCAACGATGGCTATCTGGTAGTTCCAGAAGTTTTTNACCAAGCCACTGTAGAGAGTATTCAGGCAGAAATTCCTAAATTCCGAGACGGAACTTACCCCATTCAAGACCCGTTGAATCTNGTTGACAAAGACTCTGGGCTTCTAGCTGTTCATTTCCCCCACTGGGTTTCACGTCCAATTTTTGAAACTCTGAATCACCCAAAGATTAAAGAAGTCCTGCGAAAAATTGTAGGAGCTCATATTCCCCACTGGGATGGCAGNGTCAAATGCATGCAGTCCATGCTTTTTCTCAAACCCCCTGGCTTCCCAGGCCAAGCCTGGCATCAAGACGAACGCTTTATCCCTACTAGAGATCGTTCTCTTGTAGGTGTCTGGATTGCACTAGACGACGCAACCCTAGACAACGGTTGCTTAAGAGTCATCCCAGGAAGCCACAAAATGGGACAGCTTTGGCCAACGAGACCGCATAATGAAACTGAAGAATTTGACCTTTCAGACGAAAGCTACGGTTTCAGCTCAGATAATGAAGAAATCGTTGAAGTAAACGCCGGGTCAGCTGTTTTTTTTAATGGTTATTTATTGCATCGATCTCTTAGAAATCAGAGCGATACAAGTCGGAGAGCTCTAGTGCACCACTATATGAATGCATGGTCTAATCTGCCCTGGCAAATAGGTGCAGACAGGCTAGTAGACGCTGCCACGCACGATCATCGAATGATCGTACCGATTGCAGGTGACGACCCTTACCCTGAAAGAGGGATCGAAGCGAGCCCGAATGAAGTTTTTATTCGTCCGTGGGGGGATGAAATGGAATGGGGTAATTGGGATGCTTAAAGTTCTTCATAATGCTCGGTTGGAAGATGGCAGATTAGTGAATCTCCACATAAAGGATGACCGCATAGACGCCATAACAGAACTGCAGAAACCCTCCCCAATATCTGAAAATGGTGTGGATCTGAATGAATGGCTTGTAATGCCGAGTATGGCTGAACCGCATGCACATCTTGACAAAGCACTAACAGCTGAAAATGTTCCCAATCCCGCAGGTGATTTATCTGGTGCCATTGAAGCTTGGATNTCTGCAACNGCTCGTGGAGAAATAACTTATGAGGACACTATNTACCGNGCAGTGGANGCGATGCGTCTACTAGTCTCCAGAGGNGTTACAGCAGTTAGGACNCATGTAAATGTTGCATTAGGTTCTCGCGCCTTAGAAGCAGTTCGNGAAGCCAGNAAACTTGTTGAAGGCCTTATCGATGTTCAAATAGTTGCCTTAACNATAAANCCCATGACCGGCTCCGAAGGNACAGACAATCGAAAAGCTTTAGAANTAGCAATAGAAACTGGAGTGGATCTGGTCGGNGGCTGCCCTCACCTTGACCCTAANCCTTCGGTTTTGATTAAAGATGCTTTAGATGTAGCCGAAGATGCAGGTATAGGAATTGATTTACACGTAGATGAAATGCTTGATAAATCNGTTTTNACACTTCACGACTTAGCTAAACAGGTAATGGATCGGAGTTTTGAAAACTCTGTTACNGCAAGNCACTGCGTTACTTTAGGAATGCAAAGNCTNAAAAANCAAAAAGAGGTTTCNNCTGATGTTGCAAAAGCNAATATCGCTGTTTTGCCCCTTCCTCAAACAAACCTTTTTCTCCAAGGNAGAGAAATNCCTACTGCTACACCNCGTGCNCTTACCGCNATTAAGAGTCTTANAGATGCAGGAGTTTTAGTTGCAGCNGGCGGTGACAACGTTCAAGACCCCTTTAATCTTGTNGGTCGNAGTGATCCACTNGANACTGCTTCACTTTTGGTTTTGGCTGCACATGAAATGCCAGAAAGTGCNTACGAAATGGTGAGTGTAAANGCNAGAAAAGCTATGNNNCTNGAAAAAGCCGACTTNTCGTCTGGGTCTTTAGCTGATTTTNTAGCTATAGANGCACCCTCGCTNNGGGGAGCTATTGCTGACGCNCCAATGTCCAGNAAAGTTTTTAAGAGTGGAGTTCTAATTTCTTCTTCTTTGCAATCNACTCAAATAAGTCCAGAAGGACTTTNAGCAAGAACTTCATCTAAACTTNAGNGATGACTGAAATAAAAGATTTACGCGATTTTATATCNNCTCTAGATTCTGATGGCCAGTTGGTTAAAGTCAGTANTCCAGTTTCGATNGAGTATGAATTAGCAGATGTTGCTGCAAGTATTGCNCGTGAAGGCAAAGGAGCTTGTCTTTTCGAAAATGTGACTGAAAGCCCATGGCCAGTNTTTTGCGGNGGTGTAGCGTCNCATAGCAGAGCNGCNGTAGCTCTNGGNTGTGAACTGTCTGAAGTTGCCGACACTATGGAAAANGCTCTTGATCCGTCNAATGGTGTCAGCCCAATAAGGACNGATAAAGCAGACTGGCANGANAANACTATTTCAGGAAGCGANATTGATCTTAAAAATTTNCCGATTCTGACGCACTCTAGNGGTGACAGCGGACCTTTCATCACNGGTGCCGTAACNGTNTCTAAGGATCCTATTTCTGGTAGAGGAAATCTCAGCTACAACCGNATGTCTAAACTCGACAAAAATATTCTCGGATTNAANGTGAATGAATGGAGAGANGTAGGNACTTTTTGGAAGTCTCGAGAAAATCCNGACGANCCNTTTCCTATTGCTCTTGCNATGGGTTTAGATCCTGCCATCATGATCGCNGCNGGTGTTAAAACACACGTGGATGANCTTTTTATTGCAGGNGCNATTAGGGGNAGAGGAATAGAGGTCTGCAAGGGGCTCACNGTNGACATAGATATCCCCTCATCAGCTGAAGTAGTNATTGAAGGTTTTCTACATCCAGCAAAACGNGCNCCAGAAGGGCCTCTGGCAGAATTTCATGGCTANCACGGGGAAGCTTGGGACAGTCCAACTCTTGAGGTTTCATCTATTTCTTGGCGTNACAATCCTATTTTCCAAACAATNATTCCTGGTTGGTATGAACACATCTATATAGGAAACATTTTGCCTAGAGAACCTTTNTTAAGAAGTTACGTNAGACACTTNGACNCTTCTGCAGAGGTTTATATTCCTCCTTATGGAAATGGATTTTTAGCAGTCATTCAAATAGATCGAGATAATCCGGGAACCGCCAAAAATCTTGCATTGTCTGCGATGGCAGCCCATATCAATATCAGGAATGTGGTTGTTGTAGATAGAGATATTGATATTTTCCAACCATCAGAATTGCATTGGGCTATCACTAACCGTGTCAATTGGCAGGANGATGTNTTTTCTATTCCTTTAGCTCAAGGACACGAAATGGACCCAACAGCNGATACTCGTGGTATCAGCACGAAGGTTGGTATCGATGCGACCTACAAAAGGGAACGGCGTGAATACGGTTCTCGAGTTTCCTATCCAACTATAAATCTTAACGACTATCTAAATTGAAATTAATCTAGTTGAACATTTTTGAAGTACGTGAAATAACTTTTTCTGCCTCTTCAGGATTTCCAATTGGTAATTGAAACTCATCTATTCCATTTTCATCGAAGAGACTCATCAGTTCTTCTGAAGCTTCTGAAGAAGATCCTGTTATTACGAACTGTTCAACCCATTCGCTAGGGACGTATTTGGCTGCATCCGAGGGACCGCCTTCAGAAAGTGCTGTTTTTATTTGATTGTTTATTTCTTCTGTCATTCCTATATGGTCTTTTACTTCCTGTGGTGAATCAACAAGCCTAAAACTCAACGCAGCACGCGCTTCTTCAAACTCTTTTTGAGAAGAAACGATCATAGTCGAATAAACGATTTTGAATGGATCACGTTTCGCTGCGTTTCGCAATGATTTAAGGTGCCCGGGCAAGAAATCTTTGTTTATATAACTTAAATAAAANCCATCACCTAACTCAGCACCTAATTGAGTCATACGTTTACCACGACCAGCTAAAAATATCTCTATATTTTCACGTCCATAGTTCAAAGAAGCTGATTTCAATGAGAATTCATTCCCTTCGAGGTCTACTCGTTCTCCCGAGAAAAGACCTCTGAGAGCAACCACAGTTTCTGAAACAGTTGTTACAGGTTTCAATCTCTCAATCCCCAGTGGATTAAGAGTTAAGCCGCCACCAGCGCCGAGCCCTATAAANCTCCTACCATTACTTACTTCATCCAAACTTGCTATTGCAGAGGCTGTAATTCCCGGATGACGCACATACGGATTGGTTATTCCAGGGCCTACAAGAATCTTCTTCGTTGCTATCGCAATCGAAGTAAGCGTGACAAAAACATCTCTCGTGTGTAGCCCTTCGTCATATATCCAGCATCTTTCATATCCTAACTTTTCAGAAAGTTCTGCCAGTTCAACTATTTTTTCAACTTTTGATGTTGGCATCAGATTTACACTGACNGGTAAATTCACTTTGATTTCCTAAGCCGATCGCGACTTTTTATAGCTCGACTTACNACATGAGCTGCGTTCCTTCCAGAAATGCCAACTATCCCTGCACCTGGGTAAGTTGCAGCTCCAGATAAATAAAGACCATCAATTGANGTTTTATACCTTGTTAGTTCTTTATCGCGCCCGAAAAACGTACTCAATGGTGATGTTCCAAAAGATGGCGTATGTCCTTTATGCATAGAGAATTCATTTTCATAATTTTCAGGTGTCATTACACGCCATTCTTCTATTTTTTCACTTCCTTCTGACCCCATTAATGAATCCCAAATATCTAGCCATCTTCTGGGCTCACTGGAATTATCCCAGCCACCTTCGATTGAATATGGGGTAAAAAGAACTTCAAGACTAAGAATGTGTCCACCTGAAGGTGTCTTCAAAGTGTGATCAGGAACAGATGGAATATCAATGAGCATTGTCGGTTTTGTTGCAACTTTTCCTAAAGGTCTTATTTCATGAGCTTCAATTAAATCTTGTGGCGAAGGAGAAATTATTGTTGTTTGACCTAATGGATTCAAACCGTTATGAGAAGCGAGAATTTTCTCTCCCCATTTCGGCTCGGGGAGCTCCTTTAAAACAGCATCAATCTTTGATTCGTAGCCTTCAGGAACTGGNAATTGCCTCCACTTTTCTACCATTTTTCTTGCTTTTCTGGGTGTTTCTCCTATCCACTCAACAAAAACTCTTTTCGGATCACACGCTGCGACAACCGTTCGTGTGTTAATAATTTCTCCATCTGAAAGTCTCACACCTTTGATTGATCCATCTTGAATAAGCACNTTTTCCACTCTGGATCCACAACGAACCTTGCCTCCCGCCGACTCGAACGAGGCTTTTGTCGAATCTGTAAGAGAACCGCTACCCCCTTGAGGTCTTCCAACACGGTTGATGTGCCTAGTAGCATAGCCCAAAGCCGCCATGCCTGTTCCTGGTGTTTCGGGGGCTAGACCCCATACTGTCGGCCCTACTGAAATTGTGGGCATTATCAAATGCCAATCATCGAAATAATGACTAAGTATTTCCATCGCACTGCTACGAGACCATCTGAGAAGNCGACTTAACCCTTCACCTCTTTTTTGTAATGCTCTTGAAGTNAAACTGTAGGAAGATGGTTGAGTTGCAGCAAGATCAAGAGCNAATCTTGCAACNGGCAACGCATCTTCCAAATACCTTTTATAACCATCGANCTGGTCTGGGTGGGTTACGGCTAATCCAGCAAGCGTCTTATCAATATCGGAGTAAATAACCCACGGGTCGCTTTCATCATGAAAAGCGCAGATTGAACTTGCTTCTGTTTCTAGGTATTTCAGCCCATGNATAGNCAAATCAAGTTCTTCNATTATCGGCATCGCTCTTACTAGATTGTGTTCNCAATGACAAATATTAAATCTTGCACCTAAATCATCCACCGTGGATGCACAACCACCAACGGAAGATCTTGCTTCAATAAGAATCGTGTCGAAACCTAATCTGGCAAGATAAGCGGCGCAAACAAGACCGTTATGGCCACCGCCCACAACTACTACCTCTGATTCACTCACAGTCTTACAAATTACTTAAAAATGAAGCTTAAAACCCAAACNTGTAGAAATATATTTACTTCTCTTACGCGAACTTAGGTAGNACATCTTCAGCAAGCCTGTGTAANTGCTCTGTACCTGATTCGTAACTATCTCCGGGCATCATNGGGAAAAGCATTAAATTCTCGACTCCTAGCAAATCTCTGTACCATTCGATTTGCTCACCAACGTCGTCTGCTGAACCAACAATCCAAATTTTNTGTTCTAAAGACTCTTCTAGAGTAGGAATCAAACCAGCTTTTGAAGGTTTACCGTCTGGCCCCATATAACCCTTGCTCCATCCATATGGTCCTAAAAATTTCCACATTTCATCGTGACCGGGACGGACTGATTCAACAGCTTCTTCNTATGTATCAGCTACACAAACGCATCTAACCAACATTCTTTTTTCACCAGATTCAAGTGAATGATTTTGTGACTCTTCATATAATTCAGCAAACCTATCCCACTGAGACTTGATGAAGTTAGGATGCGAATTCCAAAAAACACCCCCCCAGCCTCTTTTAGGGACGACTTCGAGAGTGGGAGGTGACGTAATTGCCTGCCATGTTTCATAAGGGTACAAAGGCCTTGGCACCAAAGTCAGTTCCTGGACCGTGCCTCCCCTATCTGGAATACCCGGCGGAGGAAAATCATAAATTTCACCATGATAAGAAAACAGTTCTTCACTCAAAGCAAGCTGGATGATATCCATTGCTTCATCAAATTGTTTTCTGTTGAAATCATCGGCTGAAGCTTGGTCAGGATTGTCGAAACTGCCAATCTGNCTTCCGAGTGTTTCAGCTTCTCTGGGTACTGTCCCCCTGCCTACTCCAAGAATTCCTCTTCCNCCTGAAATGTTATGCAAGGTAGCAAAATCTTCAGCCAGTCGAAGTGGGTGCCATTGCGGGACAATATTAAAAGCCATTCCTATATGAATTTGTTCTGTTCGTTCAGCAATTATGGCACCCAGAAGAATTCCGTTAGGCACTACTTCGTAACCCTCATACTGAAAATGGTGTTCAGTAAGCCAAAAAGAATCGAAACCAAGTTTGTCTGACAAACAAGCCGCATCAATGATCTGCTCTGTAGCTTCCCACATTTGTTCGTTGCTGTATCGTCTATCAGTTGGAATCGGCAGATCCGGTCCTGCATCATCCATCTCAACACCACCGAAAAGAAAAACACCTGTTTTCATATTTTTACTTTAGGAGGTTTTGACAATGATTATTGCAAACAAGATAAATAATGATTGCTGCAAAAAGAAGGGCGTTTCTTTGTAGCCTGCTTCCTTAGTAAGCCAACATTCATATTAATGTGCTCCCCTATAAGAAGGTTTTAAATAGCTGATAGGACCAAGTGAGATAAAAGTTGAATAAAAATATAAATACTTCTGCGTCTTTGTCATTTGATGACATAGGAATGATTTTTCCTGATGGAACAGAGGCTCTTCAAAATATTTCTTTTGACCTCAGCAGAGGTGAGTTTGTAACAATTGTCGGACCTTCTGGTTGCGGCAAGTCGACTTTGCTGAAAATTGCTTCAGGTCTTCTAGAACCTACTGCCGGAAATGTGGACGTGGACCGTGAAAGACTTGGTTACGTTTTTCAGGACGCCACCTTGCTTCCTTGGAGAACAGTGAGCAAAAACGTAGAACTTCTAGCGGAGCTTCACGGCACGAGCATACAAGAACGCAAGAAGCTAGTGCAGGAATCAATTGAACTAGTTGGATTAGANGGATTCGAAGACCACTATCCAAAATCTCTTTCAGGTGGTATGAAAATGAGATGCTCACTNGCTCGTTCTCTAACTCTNAAACCTCCTGTTTTTCTTTTTGATGAACCTTTTGGAGCTGTCGATGAAATAACTCGTGAACATTTAAACGAAGAGACCCAGCAACTNTTCAAACAAGAGGGTTTCGCTGGCTTATTTATTACTCACTCAATCAGTGAAGCTGTTTTTATGTCAACCAAAGTTCTGGTAATGTCTGCACGACCTGGACGCATAGTCGCGGAATTTGATATTCCCTTCGAATACCCGAGAAACCCAGATCTCAGATTTGAAGCAGGCTTTGCTGAGTTGTGCGGAAAAGTTTCAGTCGAATTAAGAGGTTCACACTCATGAGCATTATTGAAGAGAAACAAACATCTTCGTCTACAATTCCAACTCAACCATCTAGGGCCAGAAAATATGTNGCTGCCTTTTTGCCCCCAGTAATTTTGGGAGCAGGTGTAATTGGGTTNTGGTATTACATTTCCTTTGGACTTCTGGAAGAAAAACGGCGCTTCCTCCTTCGACCTATCCACAGTGTCATCGATGTTGGTTTTCTAGACGGCGATAATAGAACAGAGTCACTACAAGCACTTTGGTCAAGCACAGAAGTAGCATTAATAGGTTTGTCTATATCTATAGGCCTAGGTTTTATTCTTGCAATTCTCATGAGTCAAGCAAAATTTATGGAACGAGCAATTTTTCCATACATGGTAACTCTGCAAGCTATACCCATTTTAGCAATTGTTCCTTTGATATCTTTCTGGTTCGGAACGGGTCAGAGGTCTCGTGTCGTTGTCTGTGTGATCATCTCACTTTTCCCAATTATCGTTAACACACTATTTGGACTTCAGTCCGCAGAAAGAGGAATGCACGATCTCTTCACACTCCATCATGCAAACAGATTTACACGTCTCAGGAAATTAATGTTTCCAGCTGCACTGCCAGCTGTCTTTGCAGGACTTCGAATATCCGCTGGNTTGTCTGTAATCGGGGCAGTNGTTGGAGATTTCTTCTTTGGAAAAGGTGAGGCTGGAATTGGGCAAATGCTCAAGAAACACGCAAACAGGCTTCAGGGCGAAGAACTTCTAGCATGTGTAATTTTGTCTTCTGCTCTTGGAGTTATCGTATTCTGGGTATTTGGGGTACTTCAAAATAAAGCTGTTGGCAGATGGCATGAAGCCAACTCCGCGACTTCCTAAAACTCCTAAGTTTAAAAAAATCGGCCTAGGAATCTGAAATAGCTACAACAGCGATTTCCATTTTCCATGACTTTTGAGCAAGCTGTGAAACTACAAGAAGAGTTGATGCCGCTTGATGTGAACCGAAAGTCTCATCTCGTACTGTCATGACTTCAGATAAGTCCTGACCCGGNACTACATATGTAGTTACTAAAGTGATATCAGTTATCTCCATGGATGCCTCTTTAAGGATTTCCGTCATGTTTTGCCAGATGACTTCTGCTTGATCACGAATATCGTCTGGGACAGTCCCATCTGGTTTTACAGGAACAATCCCAGAAGTATGCAAAATCCTTGAAGCGCCTTCAGCTAATACTGCATGCTCGTAATTTGCGGCGGGAAAAGCTATTTCACTGGGATTAACAGGAACTAAAGGCACAATAACGACGCTACTACGCTAAAAGCGATAATGTCGCCATAAATGAACTCCCGAATCGCACTTTACTTTCAAGACAAACACGAGATCGCGTATGAGCTAGAAATGGCTAAATACGCTGAGAGTCGTGGGATTAAAGAAATCTGGCAAGCGGACACACGTTTGGCTCGCGATTGCGTAGTAATGATGAGCGCTCTTTTAAATGAAACAAATAATGTTCGAATTGGTTCGGGTGTTTTGCCTATTTGGACTCGAAACCCTGCAGTCATAGCTGCAACTTGGAGCACCATGTGGGAATTGGCGGGTCTTGATGATGCTAATCAAAGTCGTGTAATGCTGGGGCTTGGAGCGTGGTGGGAGCCTATTACTTCCAGAGTGGGTGAAGAAAGAAAAAAACCTCTTAAGGCAATGAGAGAAAACATTGAGTCAATCCGCGAGCTCTTCACTATGGAGGAAGTCAGCTATTCAGGCGAATTCGTAAATCTTGACCGAGTGAAGCTAGATGTTGCATATGGCAATGTCGATGCTAGAGATATACCGATTTATCTGGGCGCAACTGGACCTAAGATGCTGGAACTAGCTGGCGAAATCTGTGATGGTGTAGTTTTGAACTACATCGTGACACCCGAATACATTCGTGAAGCTGTCGAACTAGTTTCTGTGGGGGCAAAAAAATCTGGAAAAAACATAGACCAAATCGATAGGCCTGAACTGTTGGTATGTTCTCTTTCCGATGAAGATCCTGCAGAAGCTATTCGAACTGGAAAATCGCTTATCGCCTATTACCTTGGAACTGAACCTCACATAATGAAAGCTAGTGGTGCTGATCCCGAGCTGGTTGAGCGAGTTAAAGAAGTGGTTGGTTGGCCAGCTACGGAAGCTGACTATCGCAAAGCCGCTGATCTCATCCCTGATGATCTTGTTAAATCTCTGATGGCTGTGGGCACGGGCCGACAATGTCGTGAAACCGTTGAAGAATATATAGACGCCGGTGTGACTTGTCCGATTCTTTATCCACTTATGGATGATATGCGTCCAGTTATCGATACCTTCGCTGACTGGTCTATGTAATGACCTCAGTGCTTTTTGAAGGTTCAGCAATAGTAACCGTTGACGACTCAAACTCTGTTTTAGATCCAGGTTGGATTTTTATAAGAAATGACATAATCGAGAATATAGGAAAAGGTGAAGCACCTAAAAATATCCGTAAGGAAGCAGATGAAATAATCGGAGCTTCTGGCTCAGCGATAATGCCGGGGATGGTGAATGGGCACACACATCTTTTTCAAACTTTTTTCCGCGGACTTGCCGATGATAAACCACTCCTTGATTGGCTCGAAGAAAGCATCTGGCCGGGTGCTTCAGAGCTTGATGCCGACTCTGCGAAAGCCGCCGCAATGCTGGGATTGATAGAAAACCTTAGAGGGGGTGCAACTACAGTTGTTGACCATCAATATATTCACGTAGACCCACAGATAGATGATGCGGTTTGCCAAGCCGCATCTGAAGTTGGTTTGAGATTCATTTTGGCAAGTGGGTGGGCGGATCGAAATTACCATCCCCCTCTAACGGAATCAGCACAAACAGTTATAAGCCGTATAAGCCCTGTGCGTGAAAAATGGCACGGTGCGGAGAATAATCGAGTCCAAGTTGGTTTGGCACCTTTAATCCCGTGGGGCTGTTCAGATGCAGCAATGATCGAAACCGTTGCTGCTGCAAGATCATGGGGCGGGTCGACGCATCTTCACTGCGCTGAAACAGCAATCGAAGTGGAAATGAATGTTGAAGAACGCGGCCTTAGGCATGTTCATTGGCTTGAATCATTAGGACTTTTAGGTCCCGATCTTCAACTTGCGCATGCCATTTGGCTTGACGAGGATGAAATTGATTTAATTTCAAAATACGGGGCTTCAGTTGTTCACTGCCCAGTTTCAAATATGTACCTAGCTTCGGGGGTGGCGAAAATTAAAGAAATGCTCGATCGTGGCATTACCGTTGCCTTGGCTTCTGATGGGCCCGGGAGCAACAATCGACAAGACATGTTCGAAACGTGCAAGGCAACTGTATTACTTCAGAAGGTTCATAATTTGGATGCAGGTGTACTACAACCTGAAGAAGTGCTTCATTTGGCTTGTCGGCATGGCGCTAAACTAGTGGGTAAAGAAAAAGAAATCGGATCGTTGGAAGTCGGTAAAAAAGCAGATCTCATAGTCGTTGATCTAATGACTGCCTTCGCCGCTCCAGTGCATCGAGTCGCATCTGCGATCGTTTATTGTGCCACCCCAAGGGATGTCGTACACGTAATGGTTGATGGAAAATTACTTATTAGAAATAAAGAAATTACTTTCACTAATGAAAAAGAAGCTATAGCCAGGGCAACTGAGTCTGCAGAAAAAATCTTTCAGAAAGCCGGCATTGCCACACGATTACTTTAAATTAATCTTTCGTTAAACGGTTGAACCATCTGCTTTGACTTCGACGATGTATGACCAAAGTTCGGCTGTCAATGGAAGAGGCTCGGGATGTTCATTTGCGGCTTCCATTGCTGCGCGATGCCCTTCGGCAAAATCTGGCGACTGAACCCAAGCTATAAAATCATCTTCGCTCTCCCAGCGTGTAACAACCAACCATGTCTCGCGGTCATCTGTAGGCCGCATCAGTTCAAAACCTTGAAATCCTTTTTTTCCATCTACTGCCTTTATTCTTTCGGCGAAACGCCGAGCTACTTCATCCCCCAGATTTTTTGGGACAGTTATTGCATTAATTTTTATTACTGACATTTCTGCCTTTCTGCTATTAATTAGGTGAAACAGATTTCTGGAGTTCACTTTAGGTCTTCGACGTTGAGAATCGTTAGGTTCCTGATAATTTCTTCTTGGAGTAACATGTATATCTGAGAATCAGAATTGGATTTAATGACAAAAATAATCTCATATCAGAGACCTAAAAATATAGAAGAAGCACTAAGTCTTGTTTGTCAGGACAAACACGTTCCGCTAGCAGGTGGAACTCAATTAAATGCTAATGAAGATACGGAACCTCTCCATCTGGTAGATCTACAAAGTCTCGCTTTGAAAGGAATTGACCGCTCGAACGGGAAATTGAAAATAGGGTCCATGACAACACTTCATGAGATAATGAAAAATTCCGATTCCCCTGATTTAATTCGACTTTCCTCACGTTCTGAGTTGCCAAGCACTTTGAGAACTCTGGCAACCATTGGAGGGACGATCGCTAGCGGTGATTCTGATAGTCAGTTAATAGCAAGCCTCTTAGTTCACGACGCTGAAGTCACGATTTTAAAGTCTGATGGAGAGCTAAGTGTTCCTCTTCAAGAAGTGTTGAGCAAACCAGAACTTATGGATTCGGGAATAATACTGTCAATCGATATCGCAACCGATGGAGAATCCCGACTAGAGGCAACCGGAAGGACCCCCGCTGATACGCCTATTGTTGCCGTTGCCACCAGACAATGCTCCGACGGTTATCGGATGGCCATTACTGGAGTTGCCCCAACACCAGTGCTTGTGGATCCAGAAAATCCGACAGTTTCCTTGCAACCTACTAGTGATTTTCGCGGAGCCTCAGAATACAGAATACATCTAGCCCAGATTCTTGCTTCACGAACCCTCAATTTACTTAACGGTGAAAACTAATGCAGATCAATATTGAGCTCAACGGCCAGGATACAACCATCGAATGCGAGGTTCATGAAACTTTGATAACGGCACTCAGACGTGAGGGGATGTCGAGTGTTCGCTTTGGGTCTTCATCTGGGGAAACTGGGGCTTCAGCTGTTCTTTTCGATGGCCTTCTTGCAAGCAGTGAGGTGATTCTTGCATCCCAAGCGAACGGGCATTCAGTCGTAACACTTGAATCCCTAAATACAGACCCCTCCCTTCATCCCGTTCAAGCAGCTTTTGCGGCAACTGGAGCCATGCAATCTGGCTACTCTGTTGGTGCCATGATTCTTGGCACTCTTCAATTACTACAAGAAACCCCCGACCCCACCGAAATTGAAATACGCGACATGCTTTCAGGAATTCTTGATAGAGAAACTGCATACGTTAAACCTGTAGCGGCAGTTAAACAGGCTGCAGCGGTTCTTCGTGGAGAGGAACCAGAACCATTTCGACCATTAATACTCAAACCCATGACTGATGGGGTCAACCCTGTGACAGTGGATCCAGACGATTCCCCTCCCGAAGCTTCCGATGCCATCCCAAGGTTGATCCCTTCTTCAGAAGTTCCCTCAACTTCAGTGGTAGGACAGCCGGAAGTCAAGGTAGACGCAGTCCGATTAGTGAAAGGGAACCCAGCATTTACTGCCGATTTTGACATTCGGGGTTTGCTTCATGCAAAGGTTCTTCGGAGTCCACATGCTCATGCAAGAATCATCTCGATAGATGATTCTGAAGCTCTTGCACTCCCAGGTGTTCATGCTGTTATACATCACGAAAACATTGATCGAGTTAAATATGCTTCAGGGGGCCAGTCTTATCCGAATCCTAAGCCCCATGATCAAGTTAGTTTTGATAACAAGGTAAGACATGTAGGCGATCGTGTGGCTGCAGTGGCTGCCGAAACTCCACAAATAGCTGAAGAAGCATGCAGTCTGATAAAGGTCGAGTACGAAGTCTTACCAGCGGTATTTGATGAATTGGAAGCTGGAAACCCCGATGCCCCAGTGATTCACGACGAAGTTGATACTGTAGATATTGCTGACAGGGACCGGAATCTGGTTCATCAAATATTCGCCGAAAGAGGCGACGTGGATTCCGCCCTGCAAAATGCTGATCGGACGTATGAACAGACTTTTCGAGTTCATCAAGTTCAACCGGCTCCCATAGAGCCTCATATCTCTACAGCTTGGCTCGATAGCGATGAACGTCTTGTCGTCAGAACAGCCACGCAAGTGCCATTCCACACACGTCGCATGCTTGCACCTTTAGTCGGGATGGATATCAAAGATGTCAGGATTATCAAACCGCGAATTGGTGGTGGCTTTGGTGCTAAACAAGAAATGCTTATTGAAGATATTGTCGCTCACTTAGCTATAGCTACCAGGCAGCCGGTACAGCTCGAGTTAACCCGAGCTGAAGAATTTTATGCAAGCAGAACTCGGCACCCACAAACACTTACTTACAGAACAGGCGTTGATTCAGAAGGTAATCTTGTTGCTCAAGAACTAAAACTAGTTGGCAATACAGGACCTTACGGAACCCATGGCTACACCGTGCAGACAGTCGCCGGACTTAGAGGCCTCTCCTCTTACAACTGTGATAACAAACGTTTCGATTGCGACGTTATGTACACAAATATTCCTGTGCCGGGAGCGTATAGAGGATACGGAGCGCCTCAAGCTCTCTTCGGTTTAGAAGCTCACATGGAAGATATTGCAATTGATTTAGGAATGGATCCTATTGAATTCCGGAGACAGAATTGGGTCAAGGTCGGGGATGAAATGAATATTGCTCCGCACTTAGGTGAACAAGGAACAACAGAAGAAGAACTCGATGAATATCCGAAAGTTATGTCTAACGGAATCGAAGAGTGTGTAGCCCAAGGAAGCCGTGCTATCGGTTGGCACCGCAGGCATGACGAGTCTTGGAAAAATCCCGCTGATAGACCGCATATCAGGAGAGGACTTGGATTTGCGTTTTGCATGCACGGAACNTCCATTCCTTTTCTAGACATGGGAGGATGCAGCATAAAACTGAATGATGATGGTTCATTNAATATGCTTGTAGGTGCCACAGACCTGGGTACCGGAGCTGACACTGTTCTTGGTCAGATAGCTGCAGAAGTTCTGGGAGTCCCTCTAGAAGATATAAGGGTTTACTCTTCTGACACTGATGTCACCCCTTTTGATACAGGTGCTTACGCTTCAAGTACAACTTACATCTCTGGCGCCGCCGCTAAAAAAGCTGCAGATGTTGTGCGCACCAGACTCAAAGAACGTGCGGCCATGTTACTTGATATAGAAATCCCCTGTTCGATTGAATTGCGTGATAGACGAGCCTGGGCACCTGATGGTCGTTCCGTAAGTCTTGAAGAAATCGCCCTAGATTCTTTGCATTTGAATGAACAAGAACAAATTATGGGAACTGGTTCGCATGTGTCCCCTGATTGCCCTCCCCCCTTTGCTGCGCAGTTTGTTGAGATCGAAATCGATGTTGAAACCGGTCAGACTGAAATAACAAAAATGGTCATGGCGGTGGACTGTGGGGTGGCTATTAATCCAGTAACCGCAAGTGGTCAAGTTGAAGGTGGAATGCTTCAAGCCCTNGGGTATGCACATTGCGAAGAAATTGTTCTTGATGATAAAGGGGAAATGGTAAATCCTTCATTCGGGCCTTATCGAATCTATCGAGCGGACGAAATGCCTAAAACTGAAGTATTTTTAGTCCAGACTATGGAAGATAGTGGGCCTTTCGGAGCGAAAGCAGTTGCAGAGATACCGAAAGATGGTGTGGCACCTGCCGTAAGAAATGCGATCCTCAACGCTACTGGAGTACGGATAGATGAACTTCCTTTTACACCTGAGCGCGTTCATCGAGCGCTTAAAGGAAGCTAGAGATGCCCTCAAAGGGCGGCCTCATAATTCAACCTACTTGGTTGATTTCTGAACCTTCAAAAGAACCCAAACAAAATTGGGGTGTACGCGTATACGACGGAAAAATTCAGTCCNTTGCCCCAAATGAAGAATTGGAAATCGAGTTTTCCAAAGATGAAATCTTTTTAGCTAAAGACAAAGTGCTTATGCCTGGTTTCGTTAATGGACACATGCATATGTATGGGGTTTTGGCACATGGCATACCTATGAAATCTGCTCCTGCAGATTTCTGGTCGTTTCTGGAAAAATTTTGGTGGCCTTTGGTCGAAGACAAAATTGATCATGAAATGATTTCCTCTGCAACCGAATGGCTGTGCAGTGAAATGCTTTTAAGTGGAACAACGACATTTTGCGACGTATTAGAAGCTCCTCTATCACTTCCGGACTCGCTCTTACTCGAAAAGGAAATCATAGAAAAACGTGGCCTTAGAGCTTTACTCAGTTTCGAAGCTAATGAAAGGTCAGGTACACAAGTCGCCCAAAAAGGAATCGAAGAAAATATTCGCTTGATTGAAAAAAACGTTGAGGGTGGTCTTGTGTCGGGATTTATGAGTGTTCATACAACATTCACTTGCTCTGATGACTTTCTTAAACAGGCGTTTGAACTCGCAGANGCAAACAACGTTNTGTTTCATGCCCACTGCAATGAAGGTGCCTATGAGGGAGACTGGTGTGAAAAAACTTTTGGACACCGAACTTTCGAGCATTACGAAAAACTTGGAATAAACGGCCCGCGATTTCTGGCTTCACAGTGTGTCCATCTATCCGAAANGGAAATTGAATTAATCTCATCTTCCGGAACGCGTTGTGTTCATATGCCTTTGTCTAACTGTGAAGTTGGNGGTGGAATAGCTCCTATTCCTGANCTGCTTGAAAAAGATGTGTGTATCTCTCTGGGAAGTGACGGGTACATAAATGATATGTTTGAGGTAATGCGTGGTGCTTTTCTTATCCACAAAGCGCGCCTTCAAGACCCTGGGACTATGAGGGCGGACCAAGTTTTTGAAATGGCAACTCTCCAGGGAGCCAAAGCTCTGGGACTTGAGAATGTCGGTACTTTGGAACCAGGTTTTGTAGCTGACCTCCAATTAATTGACGCTAACTTTCCAACTCCCTTAAGTGAAGAAAATCTGATCGAACAAGTGATACTTCATCGATCTGGTAATCATGTCGACTCTGTGATGATTGATGGAAAATGGAAGTTAAGAAATGGTGAGATTCTTGGGGTCGATCTTGAAAAGCAAAGAGAGTCAGTTCATCGGCAAGCTAAACGCCTTTGGGGTAAAAATGAGTAAAAAGAATCTAAGTAAGGGTATCGATGAAACTCGGATACTGAGCAAACTCAATGAACTCGTTGATGAAGGAAATACTGTTGTACTGGCAACCGTTGTGGAAACTTCTCGATCTGTACCACGTCATTCGGGAGCAAAAATGTTGATACTTTCTGACTCTCATCAAATTGGAACCATAGGTGGTGGAGAAATGGAAGCGCGGGTGATAAAAGAAGCCTGTGCCTGCATGGACGACGGTACTTCAATTCTGCTGAACTATGAGCTAGTTGATCCANTAGCNGGAGATCCAGGTGTTTGTGGTGGAACGGTTACTATTCATTTGGAGACCTATATGCCCAATTCTAAAATTCTAATCATCGGGTGCGGTCATGTTGGAAGGGCCGTAGCGGAACTTGCTAGCTGGTTGGGCTATCACGTCGTCGCAACCGACGACCGTGAGGAGCTTGCCGAGGGTGTAACGGGGGCGGATCTTGTTATCGCCGGCTCAATCGAAGATGCTTTAAAGCAGGTCAATTTGACCGATCGAGATCATGTAGTAGCAGTTACGCGCAATGCCGAATTGGATATCCAAAACCTTCCTCATCTACTTTCTACTGAAGCAAAATCAATTGGAGTGATGGGAAGTTCTAGACGATGGGAAACAACTCGTTCTTCGCTATCATCAGCTGGNATTTCNGAACAAGATCTTTCCAGAATAACCTCCCCTATCGGATTAGATTTAAATGCCGAGACTCCNCAAGAAATAGCTATTTCTATCGTGTCNCAAATCATCGAAAAAGATAATGCTAGTAACAACTAATTGTGATTTCTGATTATCTTTGTTTAATTCGTGGAGGTGGCGACCTGGGAACCGGTGTTGCTCTTCAGTTAAAAAGAAAAGGAATGCCTGTAGTCGTATTTGATTTAGAAAACCCTTTGGCAGTGCGAAGAAAAGTTTCACTTTCATCAGCAATCATCGACAAAAAAATAGAAATAGAAGAAATAACAGGCAAAAAAGTTGACGACCTTTCAAATGTTGATGACTTTAAGTTTACTAACGTTGTTCCAGTTCTAATCAGCGACATTCTCCCAACTTTTCCTATTTCCGTGATTGTTGATGCCAGAATGCAGAAAAAACCTATGGACACGAAGATTGATGATGCCGAACTAGTCGTTGCTCTTGGGCCTGGCTTCTTTGCGGGCAAGGACTGCCATGCTGTTATCGAGACCATGCGCGGACCAGATCTGGGGAAAGTCATTTGGAATGGCCATGCAGAAAAAGATACAGGAATTCCGGGTGAAGTTGGAGGGCTTACGAGTGAACGTCTGTTGCGTTCTCCTTCTAATGGAAAAATTCACTGGATAAAAAACATAGGCGATTTAGTCAAAAAAGATGAAGTAATTGGCTCCGTAGGAGATAGTTGTATAGTTGCCGGAACTGGCGGACTGATTCGTGGAATGATTAAAGAGGGCATGCTGCTAGAAGCTGGCATGAAGATCGGAGATATCGACCCGAGAGGTACAAATGTTGATGTAAACAAAGTTTCTGACAAGGCTCTAGCAGTTGGAAACGGCGTAACGGAAGCTGTAACTAAATGGTTAGAAAAAAACGAATCGAACCTTTAGAGGTTCATAAGGCTGTAGAAAATCTAGAAATAAAAGAAGGTGAGATAGTTGCTCTAGTCGGAGGCGGGGGAAAATCAACTCTTCTCAAAGCTCTTGGAGAAATTCACGGAAAAGGCACGATTTTAACTACTACAACCAAAATGGGGAGTGACCAAACAGGAGAAGCAACTTTACTTGTTAGCCCTTCCGAAAAGGAGCTTGTCAGAGCTTTAGGCGGAACTCCTCCTGTTCTAATATGGGATCGCGTCGAGGGTGAAAAAGCTTTCGGAGTTGACCCTTCACTGCCCAAAAGCTGGCTACCCGAAGCAACCAGAATCATTGTTGAAGCAGATGGGGCAAGGCGACACCCTGCTAAGGCTCCCGCGCCTTACGAACCTGTTTTACCCTTAGGTGCAACAACAGTCATTGCAGTGATCGGCGCTGATGCAATTGATCGAGTTATTGAAGATCAATGTCATAGACCCCTAAGAGTCGCTGCAGTAGTTAATTGCTCTCCTTATGAAAGACTCACCCCCCAAAGGGCTGCCGCTCTTTTACTTGATCCGAACGGATCTAAAAAAGGGTTAGAAAATGGAATGCGATACGTTATAGCAATTACGAAGGTTTCTACTAAAAATCAAAATATTGTTGAACGTTTAGTTGAGGAACTTCAGAGTTTTGACCCAGAAGTTGAAATTTCTCTAGTTCTAAGTCATAACAAAGGATAGGTTTCTTAGATGATTCCAGGAAGTGTCAATCTTATCCCAGAGACTTCAGTTGACTCAATGCGCGATTTAGCTATCAGATCTGAAAAGTTGGGTTTTGAACGCTGTTGGGTGTATGACGAAGGTTTAGCAACTCGAGATGTTTACGTCACCATGACTGCGATTCTGCGAGCTACTGAAAAATTAGTGGTTGGTCCCGGTATTACGAATTCTTACACCCGTCATCCGGGTCAGACTGCTGCTGCTATAGCTTCACTCGATGAAATGTCTAACGGTCGTGCTTTTTTAGGAATAGGAGCCGGTGGAAGTTTAACTTTGGATCCTCTTGGAATCGAGCGTTACAAGCCTATCGAAACTGTTCGTCAAACTATCTCTGCCTGTCGGCAGTTGTTCGCTGGTAAAAAAGTTGATTTGGAGGCACCAGTATTTTCTTTCAAATCGGCAGAATTAAATTACGGAAGATCTGATATTGAAATTTGGTTGGCTGGACGTGGCCCTAAAATGCTTGACCTCGGTGGTTATGCTGCAGATGGGGTGATGTTGGATTTTATTTTCAAACCTTCACTCGGTGAATATGTGGAGAAGATAAGGATGGGCGCTAAACGTGGAAACAACAATCCGAAAATTTGTTATTCAACAATGATCGTTACTGACGATGAATCTCTTGAAATTGTTAGACCTCATATGACATACCGTCTGGTGGACTCGCCCAAGACGGTGCTCGATGAGTTGGGTGTTACCGAAAAAGATGTTTCGAATATCCGTAGTTCCCTTGCTGATGGCCTTGAAGCAGCAGCCGAATACGTGTCTGATGATTGGGTTCTACCTTTTGTGATCTCTGGAAGTATTAGCGAATGTACTGACGAGCTTGCTCGTCTTGTTGAAATGCATGGTTTTAAAGAATTCATGATTCCTGTATTTGAACCTGAAAGCGGAGTTTCTTTACTTGAAACAACAGCTCAGGTCATTGGAGGTTGATAGTGCAAAAAATTGGGGAACCTGTTCTTACTACCGACGTACAAAATTTTTTTGAAAATGTCAACATAAACATTCCCGAATCAGAAGCTCTTCCTGAATTGCGGGAATCTGAAGCGTCTGCTTTAGAAATATTTGATGACGAACCTCTTGTCGAATTAAAACACCCTCTTGTGAAAACACTGAATTGCTACTGGGAAGCAGGCTGGGAAAATGCTTTAGCCGGCTGCTGGATCCGTAAATCTGTTGCAGAAAAACTCTATGACATCACTGAAGAGCTACCTGAAAGGTGGGGGTTGGCCATTTTTGACGCGTGGAGACCTCTGGCTCTACAAAATGAACTTTTTAAAGCCGCATGTGAAGATCCGCTAATTCCGGAAGAATTGTTCGCCGAACCAAGCAGCAATCCTGTTGCTCCGCCTCCTCATTTGACTGGTGGAGCAGTTGACCTTACTTTCACCGTTGATAATGTTCCTTTGGCACCCGGATCAGGATTTGATGACATTACTCCTGCAGCTGTGGCGTGTTTTTTAGAGGAAATCCCAGGTTTTAATAGGGATTTCCGTCGTTTTTTGTATTGGACGATGCGCGCACATGACTTTATTGTTTTTAAAGAGGAATGGTGGCATTTTGAGTTCGGTACACGCCGTTGGGGTGCTTTAACTGGAGAAAAGGCAAAATTTGGAGTTACAAGCCCTTTTAACTAGTGGTACTTCTGATCAATCATCAAAAAGTCGTCTGGCATGTGTAGCTAATTCTAAATAAGCCGAACTCATATCAACATTTTTTAATTCTGAATGATTGATGACCTGGTTTCCTCCAACAAAAAGGTGCTTAACTCTCCTGTCTGGTCCCATTACAAGGCCCGTTAAAGAATCTTGAATATCACCCAGGTCTGCGCCCGGCCAAATAGCAATATCTGCCTTTTGGCCTTTTGTGAAACTCCCCAAATCCTCTAAGCCCAAACAGCGCGCTCCACCTATTGTTGCCATCTCAACTACTTCTTCTGGCATAAGAGCATCAGGTCTCATTTCTCTTTGCCGTGCGGTAAAAAGTGCTTGTCTAAGTTCTGGGAATAACCCACCGATTTCATTCGAAGCCACCCCGTCTACTCCGAGTCCGACCGGACAACCTGCTTCCAGAAGATCTGTCACAGGGCACATTCCTGCTGCCAAACGCGCATTCGAAGATGGACAATGTGCAATACCCGTACCTGCTCCTCCCAGTCTCTGCATTTCTTCTTTATCGATATGGATACCATGCGCCAGCCAGACATCATTATCAACCCAACCCCATTCATCCAGCATCTCGACTGGTCGCCTTCCAAACTTCTCAAGACAGTACTCTTGTTCCTCTAAAGTTTCGCAAAGGTGAGTATGAAGACGGACACCGTGTTTTCTAGCAAGCTCTGCAGAATCAATCATCAATTCCGTGGTCACTGAAAAAGGACTNCACGGGGCCACAACAACGTGAACCATTTCCCCATCGTGATGTCTTGAGATTATTGATTCTGTAGATGAAAGGATTGCTTCCCGGTCCTCTACAACATGGTCTGGGGGCAGCCCTCCTTGGCTCTCTCCAAGATCCATAGAGCCTCGTGATAAATGTAATCTAATTCCGACCTGTTGAGCTGCCTCGACTATTGCATCAAACACTGAGTCATCACCATTTGGCACCAAGTAGTGATGGTCAAATGCTGTTGTGCAACCTGTTGAGGCTAATTCACCTAAACCGACTAGCGCAGCAGCATGCACATCATCGACCGACAGTTTGCCCCAGACAGGGTATAAATGCACCAACCAATCAAACAAGTTGCAACCAACTGCTCGGCCACGTGTCATCCATTGATATAAGTGGTGGTGAGTGTTTATCAAACCTGGAGTAGCTATATCTCCAGTACAAGTAACCACTTGATCATTGTCATGCGGTTCAATTAAGCCAACTTCAGTTATGACACCATTTTCTATAGCTATGTCACCGGGGTACCGCAATCCCCTTATGACTAAACGGTTGTTCATGGTGACCAATCACTAAAAGTATCAATCATCAATCTGACATCTGGTCCTAATGGATAGAGAATCGGGCAAGTGCAGCCATCTTTCATATATTGGGCTACCTTTTCTCTTACCTCATCAGGAGTTCCAGCAGCGCAAATCATCTGAACAACTTCATCAGGAACCAATTTTGATGCTGCTTCTACCTGTTCATGTGTTGCCGGCCATGTCAAAACTTGACCTATCTCATCTAGAAGTTCTTCAGGAACTCCAGAAGCTTTCATGATGTGAGGTTGCTGTCCTAAGTATTGAGTGACCATAAGTCGAGCTCCGTCTAAAGCTTCTTTTCGATCCTCGGCTAAGGAACAAACTACAAGCTGAGGCCGGTCGATTTCATCAATACTTCTACCGGCTTTNGAAGCCCCTATTTCTAAATGCTCCATCGCTCTTTTGTTGTATTCGGGTGAAACCAAATAGTTCAGGACGACGCCGTCAGCAATCTCGCCGGTCAACTCCATCATTTTCATTCCAGTAGCTCCTATGTAGATAGGTACCTCTTTTGGTCGCCGTTCCTGATATACATAATCGAGTTCTACACCATCGAGTTGCACAAAATCACCTGAAAAAGTAACAGTTTCATCGGCTAACAACGCCCGAACTGNTGTAACNACTTCCCTCATCACTTTTAGAGGTTTTTTGCGTTCTATTCCGACTTTTGAAGCCAATGGATCCCACCAGGCTCCAATACCAAGAATGATTCGACCCGGTGCTAAGTCATCTAAAGTTGAAAAAGTAGACGCTAGTCTTGCAGGATTTCGGGTCCAGCAATCAACCACACCAGAACCTATTTTTATCTTTTCGGTCTCTGCCGCAAATGCGGCCATGGGCACAACTGCATCTCGGACAAGACGTGAGTCAGCCTGCCATACAGCTTCAAAACCATTCGACTCGGCATACTGTGCATATTTGATTGCTTCGCTTATCGAATGTGCATCTTGAAGATATATTCCTAATCGAGTCATTTTCTATCCTTTTTTCTTAAATCTGAACTTCAAACAATTTCAGCTAATCTTGTGTGAACTTTTTTTGCCTGTTCAGCAGCTTTTGCTCTAATTTCATGAGGGTCCACGAGAGTTGGTGTCCCATTTGACCAAATGGTTTCTTGTTCGACTATAACCTCTATTGGATTAACTCCTGTTGAAAATGCGAGCTCCCAGGGGTCCATGTTTGGGTAATCCCAAACAACCCGATCGTTCATTGCTTCGGGAACAACTCGATAGCCATTCGTTAGCCATTCCCAAGCTGTCTCTGGCGAAGCTTTTACATCAGACTCACGATGACGTGCATAAGCAAGACGAAATTCTTCAAGCATGTCTGCGCCAATTCCATCTGTGCCTAATGCAATCTGGTTGCTAAANCGAACAGGATTNGCGTACCCGACAGAGTTGTTCATGTTTGATCGAGGGTTATGAACCAGAATTCCTTTCAGATCGTGACTGTCTTCAAGATGCACCCCATGAATAATGAGCCAGTTGTCTCTTGAATAATTCTTTAATCTTGAAACAGCATTTGCATCTACTGCACCTTCTGCTACGTGCACATGGACACCAACACCAAAACTTTCAGCTATTTCAGCAGCAGATTCTATTGTCTCACCTTCACATGTGAAGGACGCATGTAAACCGACCATTCCGCGTCCCCCTTCTTCCAAGAACCGTCTATTTTCCTCCAATCCTTTTTTTGCTCCATCGGAACCATGCCGATCAGTTGCTCCATAAGAACACACAACTCTTATACCTACAGTTTCACAAGCCTCGGCTATAACGCTCAAAGAACCTTCGATCGCTTCTGGGGATTCGTGATGATCGACAATTGCTGTACATCCACGCTCGAGCGCTTCAAGAGCTCCCAGCATCGCTGACCATTTAATCGATTCGAGGTCAAGGGCTCTATCAAGTCGCCACCAGACTAACTTTAGTATCTCTTCAAAGTTGTCAGGCTGGCTCGCTGGTGCAGGCATTCCTCTAGCCAGCGTTGAATAAAGGTGATGGTGGGCGCAAACAAGACCATACGTCTCATTTGACCCAATGAGCTCGTCAGTCATCACAGTTCCATTCTTGCCAATTCTCCTGTTGATTATCTGAGGCCATTGGCAGGCTATTTCGCCAAATTCCATCTTGATTGTGCAAAGCGGTGGCTACTGCCCCAGCGGTAGGTACTAATCCGATTTCGCCAACTCCTTTTATTCCATAAGGTGAATCAGGTTGTGGCTCTTCAACTAGGATTACTTTCACAGGAGGCATATCTTTCGGTCGCAAAATGCCAAGGCTTTTAAGTGTCATATTTAAAGGTTTTGATTCTTCATTTGTAGGGAAACCTTCTGTGAGGGCGTATCCCAATCCCATATGCACTGATCCTTCAATTTGCCCCTCACACAAGACTGGATTTACCGCCCTGCCAACATCATGAGCTGCCACCACGTATTCAACTTTTTCTTTTTCTTCACCCATTACGACCAGTTGTGCTGCGTAACCAAAAGTTGAATGNATCAATGGGTTCTCTACATCTTCGGAAATCGAATTGGTCCAATCAACTCGATATTCTCCCTGGTAGTCAATCTCAGGTTTACATCCATCAGCCATGGCTACCCTGCAAGCGTCGGCAACTGATCCTGCCCCCATTAACGTGCCTCGACTACCAGTCGTTTGTCCTACATTCATTTCTCGACTCGTGTCCACAATTACATCTATCAAAGAAGGGTCGATACCTAACTCTTCAACTGCTACTTGCAAAGCTACTGTGTGAACTCCTTGTCCCATTTCAGTCCAACAGTGTCTGACTTCGACTTTTCCATCTTTGCGGAATCTGACTATCGCCTTAGCTATTTCTTTTGCACCGTTTCCGAGACCAGAATTTTTTAGACCTAGACCTAAACCGACTACTTTCCCATCTTTGATTGCTTGATCATATGATTCTTTAATTGCTTCTAAACAGGAGTCCGCCCCTCTACTGCCTTCATCCATTATCTGACCAGGTCCCCAGATTGANCCAGGTTTAACAACGTTACGCTTTCTTATCTCCCATCCGCTTATTCCGACTTTTTCTGCGAGTCTGTCTATTACTCCTTCCATCGCAAACTGAGCTTGATTGGCGCCAAAACCTCGAAATGCTCCTCCTACCGGATTATTTGTTCTTACTGCGATTGAACGAACATCAATTGCATTAACTACATAAGGGCCACTTGCATGACCTGCAGCCCTTTCCAGTACCTTCATACCTACTGAGGCATATGGTCCTGAATCGCCAATCATTCGAACCCATAGCCCAGTGAGTATGCCATTCTCATCGCAACCTGCTTTATATTGCATTTGAATTGGATGTCGCTTAGCGTGCATTAGTAACGACTCTTCGCGGCTTAGAGTGCAACTTACTGGTTTCCCTATTAGNTGTGCAGCTAGAGCAGTCTGTGCCTGATTTGACATGTCTTCTTTTCCGCCAAATGCACCACCATTAGAAACNAGCTCAACCGTTACCGCACTGGTCTCAACTCCAAGTACTTTTGCGATCTGATTTCGGTCATCCCAGACCCCCTGACCGCCTGAATACACATATAGTCCTTCATNATTAGGAACCGCAAGTGTTGATTCAGGCTCAAGAAAAGCCTGTTCAACTCTCTGGGTCTGAAAGACTTCTTCAACTATGTGTTTTGACTCTTCAAAAGCTTTTTCGGTATCGCCACGTTCATAACTTGACTCTGACAAAACATTGCCATCTAAACCCCAGACTGCATCTTCATTAGAGTTAACTGCTTCTACGGGATCACTAAATGGTTTTAAAACTCTGTACTCAATCTCAATTAATTCAGCTGCTTTGCGGGCTGTCTCTCTGTCTTTTGCAACTGCTAAAGCCAAGACATCACCCATGTAAGAGGTTTTCCCGCCTTCGGGAATAAATATTGGCCAATCCTGATGTATTAGACCAACTCGCAACTCACCTGGAACATCAGAAGCTGTGATTACCTTCTCAACTCCTTCTAACTTCTCCGCAACCTCTATATTTATCCTTACAACTTCTGCTCTTGCATGATCAGACAACCTCACAGCCCCATGAAGTAAACCACTAGGCTTTATATCGTCAATAAATGGCCTGTCTCCTAAACTCAAAGCTTCTGCTTCATAACGACTTCCTGAGGTCCCGACACCACCTGTTTGGATTTTNACGGGTGTTTCACCTGAAGCTAAAGCTTCAACTGCATCTAGAATTTTGGTATAACCTGTGCACCTGCAAAGGTGGGCTCCTAAATGTCTAGATGANTCTTCACGAGTTAACGAGCTTCCTTTCCGGTCGATTAGTGACTTAGTTCTAACTAAAATACCCGGAATGCANAATCCGCATTGAAGGGCGCCATGTGCTGCGAAGGTCTGTGAAAAAAGTTCACGCTCTTTCGGATCAAAACCTTCTAATGTTAAAACTTTTGTATTTTCCGTTTTCTCCATTGACGTCTGACAAGCGATTCGTGCTTTTCCATCGATCAAAACAGTGCAACATCCGCACTGACCAGATGGAGCGCAGCCATCTTTTGGAGAAATAAGTCCGAACTCATCCCGAATCGCAGCTAAAAGATGTGGATGTGACTTTTCAGTCTCAACCTTTACACCGTTTAGTTCGAAAGTCGTCATGTCAACTATCCTTCAGGGTTTTCATCGTCTTCTTTTCGAACTTCAATTCCTTCAGGTATTTCTACGCCTACTTGCGAAGTAATTGACTTGTATACCTCGGGTCTTCTGTAACGATCAAAATCGAAAAGAGTTTCCTTATAGTTTGCACACATGTCTAGATCGACAACTGCTGATACTAATTCGTCTTCTACCGTTGAGCACTGAGCGACGATTTCACCTGATGGAGCTATTATCGAACTCTCTCCTAAAAGGTCACACCCTTCTTCATTGCCAGCTTTAGCTACTCCAACTACCCACATCCCATTCTGATATGCACCTGATTGCATTACCAAATGGTTATGAAAGCCAGCTAAAACATCCTGACTTGGATCAGGTGGGTAGTGGACTGGGGTGTTGTACCCAATTAGTGCTAGCTCACAACCTTGCAATCCAAGCACCCTGTAGGTTTCCGGCCATCTTCTATCATTACAGATAGCCATACCCAAAACTCCATCAAACGCCCCAAAAACCTTTAGCTCATTGCCGGGTTCGAAATAGTAGCGCTCTAAATGCTGAAAAGTTCTCCANGGCTCATTCTCTTCATGGCCAGGAAGATGGACTTTTCGATATTTACCGAGTATGTCACCATTTTTGGAAGCAAGAATTGCGGTGTTGTAACGATGACCATCGGAAGTCATTTCTGCGTAACCTAAATGAAAACTGACTCCTAGTTTTTTAGCTTCATCAAATAATGGCTGAACTTCTGGATTTGGCATTTCGGTTTCAAAAAAATGATCAAAGTCGGATATATCTTCTGACCACCATCTCGGGAAAAAGGTTGTAAGAGCCAGTTCTGGGAAAACCACAAGGTCACAAGACACCGCCGATCCTTTATGCAAAAGCGCAATAAGTCTCTCAACTATTTCCTTTCTATTGTCATCCCTCTGTATTGGTCCAAGCTGAGCAGCACCTACTTTTAAAATGCGTGTCATTGTTCTTTAGTCTCCAAAATCTTTCATATCCAAATCAAGAATCGTCTGGAATAAAACGTTGCAGCCTGCAATAAGGTCATCGGAATCTGTATGTTCCTGTGGGTTATGGCTTATTCCTTTGTGGCTTGGCACAAATACCATCCCCGTTGGGCAAACTCTTGCCATCATCTGAGCATCATGTCCCGCACCAGAAGGAAGTTTCATTACTGAATGTCCCANTCGGGAAGCTATATTTTCTACCGTGTCAACAACTTCTTGATTGAATTCGACGGGCTCAAATCTGGCTAATTGTCTTTTTTCAATTTTTAAACCTTCGGTAGAAGCTAACTGTAATAAAAAATCAGCAAGCTTATTTTCAGATTCTGCTAAATAAGCCTCAACCGTGTTTCTTAGATCTACGGTCAAAATAGCTGAACCTGCAACCACGTTCACCAANTTTGGGTGNAGCTCGAGTCTGCCAACTGTAGCTACTTGACTTCCTCCCATTTCTAAAGATAGATCACGGACATAAGTAGAAATCGCGGCGGCTGCAAAGCCTGAATCATGTCTAAGTGTCATTGGAGTCGTTCCTGCGTGATTAGATTCTCCAGTGACTGTGAGCTCAGTCCATGAAATCCCTTGCACTCCTGTTACCGCTCCTATTGTTACCCCTTCTACTTCCAAAACGGGACCTTGTTCAATATGCAACTCAACAAAAGCTCTGGGTGAAGGGCCAGGACATGGAGAGGTCCCTCTGTAACCAATGCGGTCTAATTCATCTCCGACTTTTGCTCCATCAACACCTTTTATATCTAGGGCCTCCTCGAGTGTCATTCCTCCTACATAAACGAGACTGCCTAGCATGTCCGGTGCNAATCTAGAACCTTCTTCATCGGTAAAAAAAGCAACAGCTACTGGATGTTGGGTCTCAATTTTGTTTTCAGAAAGAGACTCTATTATCTCTAAACCTGCGAGCACCCCTAAATTTCCGTCGTATCTTCCCCCGGTTCTAACAGTGTCAATATGACTTCCTGTCATAGTTGGNGGACCGTCAATTTTTCCGGGTCTAACTGCTACTACGTTTCCAATTGAATCAATACTTATATCGAGATCTAAATCTCTCATCCAAGTAACAACAAGGTCGCGCCCTGCTCGATCTTCATCTGTTAGAGCGAGACGGCAAGAACCACCCCCATCGATGGCCCCTATAGATGCTAATTCTTCAATGCGATTCAGNAGACGGTCACCATTTATTCGAAGATCTTCAGTCATTATCGTTCCTTTCTGGAAAGACAATATCTGTAGGTCTAATTGGGACCCTATGAAGGTCTAAACCCGTGGCATTTCTGACCGCTGAGGCTATAGCAGCTGTCGATGAAATAGCTGGAGGTTCTCCAACTCCTTTCGCTCCAAAAGGTGCATTAGGTTCTGGTTGTTCTATAAGTGCTGCTATTTCTACAGGTGGCATGTCAAGAGCAGTAGGTAGGAGATAATCGGTAAAAGAGGGGTTCAGAATTCGACCATCCACGACATTAATTTCTTCCATTACAGCCAAGCCGAGACCTTGTGCAGCCCCACCTTCCAATTGGCCTTGAAGTTGCAATGGATTTAGTACTCTTCCTACGTCTTGAGAGGTTATTAGTTCGACTACCTTGACTAATCCAAGTTCCTGATCCACGTCTACTACTGCTCTATGTGCTGAAAATGCAAAAGAAACGTGAGCATCTCCTTGACCATTTTCATTTAAGGGGAAAGTGGGCATGTGCCGATAGACCTCTTCTGCTTCTACTGGATCAGAAGTAGCTTCTTTCAAACTGATCGAGAAATCGCTTGATAAGGAAGCTATCCCGCCATCAACCATTACCAAAGATTCGACATCTAAGTCATGAGATTCTGCGATACGAGACAAAAGTTTGATACGTACCGCATCACACGCACTCTTCACTGCACCACCCGACATCCAAGTTTGCCTACTAGCCGAAGTCGAGCCTGCCGACCCTACGCTAGCTGTGGAAGCGGGCGCCAAAATTACTTCGTCGACTCCCAAAANTTCTCTGNCTATCTGCTGAGCCAGTGTCACAAAACCTTGGCCAACTTCGGCACATGCAGATGTGATAGTCGCAACTCCATCTAAAAGCTGACATGATGCGGTACTGAAATCATCAAACCCTTCTGAAAACATAAGATTCTTGAATCCAACTGCAATAGCTTCTCCTCTTACAATATGTTTTGGGTCAGCAGTTCTTCCCGCACCTCCTGGTAGTTCCATTTGTTGTGATGCTGCACCTACAGAAAAAGGATGTTGAGCGCATGTCTCTATAACCTCNGCCACTGGAGCTGTCCCCGTAATAGTTTGTCCGGTTATTATCTGATCTCCAGGTTCAAGAGCGTTCTTTACGCGTAATTCGACAGGGTCCATTCCCAATTCAATAGCTAGCTTGTCCATCTGTGCTTCATGGGCAAAACAAACTTGCACACAGCCAAACCCCCTCATAGCCCCGCATGGAGGATTGTTCGTCCTAACTACCGCACCGTATATTTCTACATTCGGCACCCGATACGGACCGGCCGCAAAACAAGTAGCGTTAGCTAACACGGCGCTACTTGTAGAGGCATAAGCTCCCCCGTCTAAAAGTAGCCGGGCTTCAATTCGTGTAAGTGTTCCGTCGGATTTAGAGTGATGGCGATACCACATCTGGGCCGGGTGACGGTGTACATGACCATGAAAACTTTCAGTTCGAGAGTATGACATCTTTATGGGTTTCCCAGTTCTCATTGCTAGGAGACAAAGATGTATATGAAGACTGATGTCCTCTCTTGCACCAAATGCCCCTCCAACTCCTGCCAACGTAAGTCTTACTTTTTCAGGAGGAAGATTCAGACAGGCAGCGACTTGATCACGGTCAGCATGTAGCCACTGGGTTGATACAAAAAGGTCAATTCCTCCATCTTCTGATGGAACTGCCATTCCTGATTCTGTTCCCAAAGGCGCTTGATCTTGCATCCCTACTTCATAAGTTCCTTCAACAGTTATTTCTCCCTCTTCTTGAGAATTTCCATAACTTAGATTTATTTCCCTAAAAAGATTTCCATCGGGATGTATAGCCTCATTTTCTTGTGCCAATTTCGAGTCNGAGAGCGGCTCAATTAGTTCGTATTCAACTTCTATTGCTTCCAATGCGCGCCTTACATTTTCAGGATGGTCTGCTGCAACTATTGCTACAGGCTCACCCTGAAATCTCACAACTCCGTCTGCTAAAACTGGCTGATCNGGATGCTCCAGTCCATACAAAGGCATGTCGTCCAGATCTTCGCCTGTCAAGACAGCGTGCACTCCCGTCATTTTTAAAGCGGGAATTGTATTTATTGAAACTATCCGTGCAGATGGATGTGGCGAGCGAAGAGTCCCTCCCCAAATCATGTCGGGATGTCGTAAATCATTGGAAAATACAAATTCTCCTTTGACTTTCGGCACCCCATCGGGCCTAATAGCGTTCTCGCCTATTCGAGGTCCTTTGGTAGCCGTTCCTAACGTTTGAAGCCGGCTCATTTGCTTTTTTCCTCTTGATTCTGAGCTTTTCGGGTTTTACTCGCTATCCGAACAGCTTCGAGGATCCTTCCATAGCCGGTACACCTGCATAGATTGCCACTAATTGCTTCCCGAACTGTCAAGTCATCTGGATCAGGATCCGTATCCAACAATTGATCTATCGCTACCAGTAACCCTGGTGTACAGAATCCGCACTGAACTGCTCCTGCGTCTACAAAAGCTTTCTGAACATCTGAAATTTCATCTTTTGTGCCCAGTCCTTCAATTGTGGTGATTTCACGACCTACAGCAGAAGCTGCAAGAACTAAACAGCTGCAAACAATTTCTCCGTCAACAAGAACCGTGCAAGAACCGCACTCNCCTTCCTCACAGGCATTTTTTGATCCGGAAAGTTCCAGCCGTTCTCTCAAAACCCATAGGAGGCTTTCCGATGGGTGACCATCAGCAACTTGATAACTATTACCATTTACTAAAAGGGTGTAGGTTTCAGAAATCATTTTATATCTCCCGCGCTAACTCTTTCTAAAGCTCTCTTAGCTAAAACTTTCACTGCATGTTTTCGGTAATTTGCAGTTCCGCGATGGTCATCAATGGGTTCTGTTGAATCAGCTACTAGTTCAGAAAATTTGTTTATTACTGCCTCTGAAAGGTTACTGTTGGTTTCCCAATCAAATTCNTGTGATATGAATTCTTCTGCTTCNGTAGCTCGAAATGGCACAGGNGATACAGAACCAACACCTATNCTTAAATTTCTCCCTAAATAATCTGTTACTAATGCGAGAGAAACGACTGAAATAACCATTGCATTTCGAGTTCCCACTTTTAGAAATTCTTGGGGCCCCTTGAATACAGGCACCCTTATTGATTCAATAATTTCTCCCGGCTTCAGTGAATTTGCTTTAACACCAGTTATAAATTCTGTAATAGAAACTTCTCGAGTTCCTGTTGACGATTTCAATTGAATACATGCGTCCATTGCTACTAAAACAGGAATTGTGTCTCCGGCAGGTGATGCCGTAGCTAAATTACCTCCCAGGGTTCCTGCNTTACGTATTTGTGGGGAACCTATAGTTCTTGCTGCCTGTGCTAAAGCAGGAATAAATGATGCTAATTCGGGATGTGTAAAATCTGTATAAGAAANACCTGCCCCTAAAATGATTTGGCTATCTTCAATAGTCCACTTTTTTAATTCAGGTATTCGACTTAAGTCTAAAACAGCTTCCATAGAGTGTGCCCCTCTATTTACTTGCACCATAAGGTCAGTTCCTCCTGCAAGTACTGTTGTCGCTGGATTTTCTGCCAATACAGCACATGCTTCATTAACTGACTTAGCGATAGTTACCCCCATCTATTAAGGGTGCCGGAACTTCAACATTTTGTCAACGCGTTTGATGCCTGTATCTTTAATCTTGTGGACGAGTCAAAACACCCTTTACTGGAAGCTCTATTACCATTAGCGGATATTCTTGGAATTCAAATTCTCGATAAGAGCGACATATCAGAGTCAGATTTACATCTTGTTTGGGAAGGCGAAATTGTTGGTGGAGTTCGTAGGCATAATTTGAATGGTGCTTTAACTCGTCTCCTTTCGGCTGTCGAAGTCGAAATGGATCTGAAAGTTGAAGATATGGACAGAATTCAAAAGCAACAGGCAGTCGCCTTGCTTAATGAATGGGGTGTGTTTAATTTGAGGAAATCCGTAGAAAGTGTTGCAGAAGCTTTGGAGGTTAGCCGTTTTACGGTTTATAACTATCTTGAGCGTTCTGAAAATGACTAATTCACTTTTAGGCACTAGTTTTCTTCTATGACTGAATCACCATCTAAAACAGACACCAATGATGACTTATCTCGCGTAGATGCAGTTGCTTTGGCAAAAATGATTAGAGATAAGGAACTTTCTCCAGTCGAAGTCGTTTCAATGACAATTGAAAGAATCGAGCGATTAGATAAAGATCTAAATTCTGTAATCCACTGCCAATTTGAAAAAGCTTTAGAATTAGCGGCTTCATCTGACCTTCCTGATGGACCTTTCAAAGGTGTCCCGATGTTAATAAAGGATCTTTGGGCAGAGGAAGATGGGCAACCTCACCATGCTGGAATTAAAGGAATGCGTGATGCTGAATACATCGCTAGAACCGATAGTGATCTTGTCACTCGATACAAGGAAGCTGGTTTCATAATTGTCGGCAGAACTAACACTCCTGAGATGGGAGCAGTTGCGACCACAGAACCCTTAGCTTATGGTCCGACTAAAAATCCATGGAATTTTGATTACGGTCCCGGCGGTTCATCTGGTGGAGCAGCGGCGGCTGTAGCAGCAGGCTTTTTACCTNCCGCTAACGCAAGTGACGGCGGGGGTTCCATACGAATTCCAGCTGCAATGTGCGGTTTGGTTGGATTGAAACCATCAAGGGGAAGGGTTCCAATGGGGCCAGAAAAAGAGGAATGGGGGGTTTCTATTCAGCATGTAGTTTCCCATACGGTCAGAGACACTTCGGCAATTCTTGATGCTACTGCGATAAATTTCCCGGGTGATGGGGTTTTCGCCCCTGAATTTGGAAGACCGTATTTCAATAAGAATTCTCAGAATTTAAAACCGCTCAAGATTGGCCTCAAAATCTCTGACCCTCGTATAGAGGTGCATCCTGATTGCATCGAAGCTGTGCATAACACTGCATCTCTACTATCAGATTTGGGACACCATGTTGAAGAAACATCTCCGGAAGCTCTAAATGACATGGGAAGAGTTAAAGAACTGGGCTGGGCGTTTGGAATTAATTGGTCTGTAAATATTGCAGCAAATTTTGCTTACCTATCCAAACGTTTAGGACGTGAAGTAGTGGAAGACGATTTAGAACCTGGAACTTGGTTTTTGGCCCAAATAGGAAAAGAGGTTTCAGCTATAAATTTTGTCAAAGCTCAAGGGATAATGTCGATTCTTCGCAGAGAATTAGCAGATTGGTGGTCGAGTGGATTTGACTTACTTCTAACTCCCACCACTGCTCAACCTCCTCCTCTTATTGGTCGGCTACTCCCAACAGAGGAAGACCCTATACGAGCATCAACAGAGTCAATTCCTTACTCTGTATTTACTTCGCCTTTCAACACGACTGGCCAACCTGCTATCTCTCTACCAATTGGGAGTTCCGATGGACTGCCTGTTGGAGTCCAACTCGTAGGTGCTTATGGAAGAGAAGACTTAATTCTAGAGGTCAGCTCCCAATTAGAAGAAGTAGTCAAGTGGTCTGAAAACCGGGCACCTTTTCACGCTTAACTTTCAAGCGTCGAGAACTCCGTAACCGGCTTGACCGATATCAACAACTGGTGGTTCAGTCGACCATGGAAAATTAACCCATTTACCAGTGTGTTTCCAAACGTATTCGCAATCAACGATTGAATGAGGTTTTTGATAAAGAACGGCAGATTTTACTTCTGCAACTTTTTCTAAAGCATGCCCTCTGACCAAAGCAAGAGTATTTCCAGTATCAGCAACGTCATCAACTATAAGAACTTTTGCTTTTCCTAAATCAACCCAATCCACATACGGTGGAAGCACTACTGGGAGGTCTAAGTGTTCGTCAACTCCCGTGTAGTATTCGACATTCATTACATAAAGATTCTTTACTGCTAATGCATAACCGAGCGAACCAGCCACAAGCATTCCGCCACGAACAATCGCCAGAATAATATCTGGTTGATAGTTATCGTCTGCGATTGTTTGGGCGAGTTCTCTAACTGCTTTTCCGTAAAGATCCCAATCCATCTCTTCGCGTTCGGACACAACTCCTCCTGATTGTTGAACACACTAGCGTGCAAATAAAACTATTTCTAAATGGATACAAAATAACTATCCGGTCATAAGGACCAAACCGAACATCGTATAAAGAACCATTACCGCCAACATCGGATACTGGCTTTGCATTGCTTTCTTGAGTTCAAATTTTTCAATCCCTCTATCATGCGAAACCAATACGCCAACTAAGTGGCCACCTACGATCGAAAGGACCTGTACCCACCCTATTACTCCTGACGAAATTAATGTCCAGTTGATCGGGTCAGTCGCTGTTCCAAAAATATCCCATCCTTTGCCAAACGGGTCCGATATAAGAACTTTGAAAGCTTGCCCTTCGAGTAGCAATAACGAAAAATAATGAGCCAGGTCATAACCAAAAAGTATTGGAATTAAAGAAGCTCCAAATCTTTCAGAAAATTTTGCATCACCAGTTGTCTTACCACCTAACTTACCGGCCAGATGGTAAGCCACTCCGACTACAGCAACTATCCATATAAGTCCAACAGTATTTACTAGGGTCAGTTCCCACTTATTCCGTCCAACAATAATCTCACTCCAAAACCGAGTTCGGGAGAACCCATCAAAGGCGGTTCCACCTAAAGCAGCTAGTACTACAGCAAGCTGAGACGAAGTCATCTCATAGTTTGCAACTCCAACAAAAGGAACCCGTATGAACATTTTCTTGGGTTTTTGCGCTTCTGTTTCTTTTACCCTGAAAGGTGAGAGCTCAGCAAACGCACCAAATAAAACACCGAATCCTTCAGCTTTTCGCGCTTGTGTCCACCCCCATCTCCAGGCTATGGCCATTAGACCAACGGTGTATATCAATATCCACCATCCGAGGACTCTGGGGCTTGCCCCGTCATGATAAGCCAGTTCAAACCAGTGGAAAATGCTTATTGGAGCCAAGGCAGCCCACCCAGAGGTCAACCATTTTGGAGCAGATTCTCCATTTTCTTTTCTTATTTGATCTACTAGCTTACCAAGTGTCTCCCAGGGGCTTATCTCTCTCCAAATATGCCCAAAAAGAGCTGAAGCGAATGCAATCCCTATCCAAAAGACAACAAAGACTGTTATTGGTGCAAGATTAGCAACCGTATTGTCCTGACCAATAAAACCGGCGATTAGAACAACCGTAAACAGGGTTAAAGAAATATAACGAATAACTGTTTTAAACAAATTGAGCCATGTAAAAACACTGAATGCCGGACGACCAATTGAAAGCTTTTTTAACAAAGGCTTATGCCAAAAATAACCAAGCGCGGCAAAGGAAAAAACTAGTGCAACTCCTCCAGCCCACGCTACTTGCCATTCAGACAAAGGCAAGTCAAGGCGCCCTCCAATTCCATGCGCAAATATGAAAACTTCAGTCACGAAACCTGAAGTTCAAATATTCTGAATCCAGCTGAGTGCAATTCAGCTTCAAAAATTCCAGGAATGGTCGCATCCACTTTTATTACTGCTGGAATGCCAGGCCCAACATCTACCATGTTGTCGTATACATGCAAATGCACTTCATCATTTCTGTCGCTGTATACAGTTATCTCGACGACATCACCTTTTGAAACTTCAAAACGTGACAAGCCACCTATGACTTTTCCTTCCGAAACCTCTACTTCGAATAAAGCATCAGGAGGCTCGGCTTCATAGCCTCCTGAGATCGTGACAGTTGCCGTGTCCGCAATGAGTTTTCCATTAAGAGAAAAACTTTGATGATCTATAGACGAGAGTGAAACCACTATCTCATGCTGACCGTTCGACAAATCACTTAGGTAATAATTTTTTTCGGAAAGCATCGCTACCATTTTGCCGTCCAGTTTAACATGCAAATGACCTTCTCTCGGTTGATTGNCNTTCNNTGCNTCNAGAGGAACTAATTCAAAATTCTCGAGTTCNATCTCAAGCNTTACTCCACCTTGACTGTCAGGGNTTGCGACTATTGAAACATTTGGAGGGTNAGTTATAGAACTCAAATCAATAAAGTCNTCACCGCNGTGATGGTCATGCCCGCCATGATTATGNCCTGTGTGGTCATGNTCGGTTTTCTCNTCCAACNGAGAATCGTTCGNTNTCTGANTTTCACTTCCACAAGCCGAGATCAACAAAACCGATAAAATNAAAAATAANGAAATNACTCGTNGAGGAAATTCAATAATTCTTTTTTTCACATCAATCGTGCCAATCGAGTGCAGTCCTCATAGTTGTTTCAAAATCTTCGAAACTCATCGAAGTTTTAGTGGCATCAATTAATTCGGCATCTTGTCCTACAAGTGTCCTAAAAGGCGTTTTTGAATCACTTACCGCCCTAACAATTGCATCCGCCACTTCTTGAGGGTCGGGCGGTCCAGCACTTTCTTCTGATTCATTGTCGCTTATGTTGTCAAGTCTCATTAAAGCTTCGCGAAAGGCCATAGCACGCTCTTGATGTTGGGAACCCTCCCATGTATCAGGCCTAACAATATTTTCAAAAAAGCCTGTCGAAAACCGACCAGGTTCTATCACACATACTCGAATACCCAGGTGAGAAACTTCGAAATGCAAGGACTCACTTAAAGCCTCCAGAGCATGTTTTGAAGCTGCATACGAACCACTATAAGGAGGTGCAGAACGACCAGCGATACTACTTACATTAACTATTACTCCACTACCTCGTTGGGTCCAAACTGGCAATACCGTTCTTATCAGTCTCAACGGGCCCAACAGATTTGTGTCAAGTTGCTTCCACATCAAATCATCTTCTAGCTGTTCAACTGCCGCTTGTATTTCAAATCCAGCGTTGTTTACAATCGCCTCTATTTCTTGCGCATCCGCTAAGCAATTTTGCACCATCTCTAGGTTGCATACATCTAGTTCACGAATCTCTATTGAAAGTCCTTCTTCATTCGCAACCCTACGAATATCATCTCCTTTATTAGGATCTCTCATAGTAGCGATAACTTTTTTACCTTCTCTAGCCAACGAAAGGGCCGCTAGTTTTCCGAATCCGGTATTAGTTCCTGTAATTAAAATACTCATGCCCTGACTCTAGCAATCTGCCAAATGCAGTTTGGTTCTATATAGAAACTTGATTTGAAAATCAACGGTTTTCCTTAGCTTTTTTTTGTGCATATATTTCTTTGCACTTAGGACAGAGAGGGAAACGGTCTGGGTTTCTGTCCGGTACCCAAACCTTTCCGCACAAAGCAACTATTGGCTTTCCGGTAACAGCTGATTCAACTATGTCAGCCTTTCTTGCATAATGCGAGAAACGGTCATGGTCACCTTCATCTAAGAGAGTCTCACTTTTTGTCTCTTGACTAATATCAGTGGAGTTCATAGTGGCAAATAAATGCTTTCTCATTCTAGTTTTAGTTTATTTCTGCGTGTTGGCGTATCCATGCGTGCATGGCAATACCTGACGCAACGCCTGCATTGATAGATCTAGTCGAACCATATTGAGAAATCGAACAAACCATAGAGCATGCATTTTGGGTTGTTGCGGAAAGACCTGGACCCTCTTGTCCAAACACTAATACACACTCTTTCGGCAAAGTAACAGTTTCCAAAGGGACTGATCCGGGTAAGTTGTCTACNCCTATGAGTGGAATCGACTGCGAGTCCGCCCAGATAAGCATGTCTTCAATTTTCGGATGATATGTGACGTGCTGATACCGATCGGTTACCATTGCTCCACGTCTATTCCAACGTCGTCGTCCTATGATGTGGACTCCCGCCGCCAAAAATGCATTAGCGTTTCTTACTACAGTTCCGATATTTAAATCATGGTCCCAATTNTCAACAGCAACATGAAAGGAGTGTCGTCGAGTATCCAAATCCTTACTTATAGCCTCTACGGTCCAGTAACGATAACTGTCAATCACATTTCGTTTATCGCCTTGCNCTAGGAGTTCAGGATCTAAACGGTCATCTTCAGGCCAAGGCTCAGGATGTGGCCCAACCCCTATGGTAAAATCTCGCATTTCCTTATCTGATGATTCATTTTCTTTCACTTCTTTGCTATTCCTCTATCGCATGGTTTACCAAAGCACGAAGATCCCAGCGCAACTTTATATGCGTCCCCGAGGGCACCAACTGGGTTAAAAAAATGCAACTTATTTTCTCAATGGGATCCACCCAGAAAACAGTACTGGCCATTCCCCCCCAAGACGCCTCTCCTTCTCTAGCTTGAATACGTCCTTTGACAGGATCTTGCACTACGGCAAAACCTAGTCCGAAACCCACCCCATCAAAGAAACCCTTGTAATAAAGCGGATCGCCAGCATCTGTCATATCTGCTTTACCGGGCAAATGATTTTCCATCATTTTTTTTAATGTTTGCGAATCTAGNATTCGATTCCCGTCTAGCTCTCCCCCATTAATCAACATGTTGCAGAATCGGTGGTAATCATGCATGGTTGAGAGCAAACCACCACCACCACTTTGCCACCTTGANGAACGGTAACTGCTTTCTTCAGGCTTCTCTAAAAGCACCGGAGAGAGTGTTTCCTCCTCTGCTGCGTAACACGCNGCTAAACGTTCAATTTTTTCATCAGATATCTGAAATGATGTATCTGTCATNCCCAAAGGGTTCAATACCCTTTCNGCTANANNTTCATAAAGAGANCGNCCCTCAATCACTTCTATTACTCTGCCCAANACNTCNGTCGCCATGGAGTAAGACCATCTGGTTCCTGGTTGATGCCTTAGGGGAAACTCTGCCAGGAAGTTAGTAAGTTCCTCCAAACTGAGTTTTTCGCGAGCTTTGTCTAATTCTCCTTTTCTGTACATTTCGTCAACGGGGTGCTGGTTGGTAAACCAATAGGAAANACCGGCAGTGTGTGTCAAAAGGTCGGCAATATTTATCGGTCTTTCGACGGCTACGGTTTCGGGTTTTTCAGCTGTTCCTCCCGAAAAAACTTCAGTTTTTTCGAAAGCAGGAACAAAATTAATGAGAGGGTCTTGTAAATGCAACTTTCCGTCTTCAACCAATTGCATCACTGCGACAGAAACAATTGGTTTAGTCATAGAGAAGATTCGCCATATTGTGTCAGGGCATACACTCTTTTGTGCCTCCCTGTCAGCAAATCCGAAACTTTCTCTTAAAGCAACTTTCCCATNNCTAGATACCAAGACATCGGTTCCGACCATGAAATTATTNTCTACATAGCTTTTTGCGTAATCAGACACTTGTCTTAAACGCTCGTGATTTAGACCCACCGTTGAAGGTTCAACTAAATCTAGTTCCCCAGACATGCTCTAGATATCTGATTCGGCTTTCTCATCGTCATTTGCTACTTCTAATTCGTCATTATAAAAAAGATGTAAATCTGAGATTGTTTCAATTAATTTTTCCACCGAAAGTTCTGATCCATCAGACTTCACAGTAATCATGTTGGAATTCAGGTGAATCCCAATAATACCCTCCAGGGAAAATAATCTTCTTGCNAACTCATCTGATGGTGTGTCACCAATTATTTCATCATCAAATTTAAATCTTTCATGATCCATTCCAGTCAAACACCTATTGACTTCGAAACGGTAAATCNCTGGNTTAGAAGAACGTGTAAAAACTACATTTATTGGCTGACCCATAATGACGAAGGCTACCTAGGTTGNACGTAGAGTACATTTTTTTCTACTAAAAATGCTAAATATTAGTCACTATCGTTTTAAGTCTGTTGACTATAAAGGCAAGCGAAATGAAAACTATTGCTAAGCAGGCATGCACTATTTTAAAACCTGNTCCATGGTCTGCAATGAGNATTCCGACAGATCGAACAATCCAGAAGGTAATGGTCCAAATACAAAATGCTGTAATTAGGCGNGAATTTTTTATATTCCTATCTCGCCAACTGCCTACAAGGATTTTTATAACTGCTAGAGCTGCTGAGAGAAAAATAGCTGCCACCAAGAGACTCCAAATTCTTTGCGTATTTGAAATTTCATTGTCTTCAAAAAGGTTATAGATCCTAGTTGTCCATACTAAGAGAGTTGAACCGGCAAAAACCCATAGGAAAGATGCCAAGCGATTCATAGCAAAAAGGTAACCAATGTCTCAATGATCAACTACTTGAGTTCAAAAATATTTGNTTGAGCTTCAATTTTTTTAATGTATGGGGCACCTGTTGAGGGAACATCTTTCATGAATCCCCAAGTTCTTCGGTGGAAAAAAGTTGCTCCCTTAGTTTCAAGAGCCAACCGGTGTTTTGGGCTNGGGTATCCCTTGTTTTGGGGGAAATCATAATCCGGATAGAGCTTGTCGGCTTCTTTCATTATTCGATCACGACTGACTTTTGCCATTATCGAAGCTGCAGCGATAGAAAGACTAGTTTGATCACCGCGAACAATGGTCTCGGATCTGCCATCACCGACAAAATCCCATGTGCCATCTAATAAAAGACGATCTGGTCTTTTAGCCAATCCGTCGATAGCTCTTCTTGCAGCCANTCTTTGGGCCGTCGACATGCCCAGTTCGTCACATTCTTCATTACTGGCATGACCTAACGACCAATCTTCCGACCATTTATCTATACGGTCAAATAATTTCTCACGTTCTGCTTCTTTTAGCATTTTGGAATCCCTAACTCCATTTATCCGAAAATTACGGTTCGGCACTAATGCAACAATTGTCAAAGGCCCCGCCCATGCCCCCTTACCAACTTCATCTAAACCTGCAACTATTTCATAACCAGCATCCCAGTAAGAGCGTTCAATGCGTAAATTAGGCGACTTACCAATAAGAGCTTTTCTCATATTTCCCAAAATTTAAATGATTCCGAAACTGTTAAACACCTTACGAGATTAATAGGTGTATAACTTTCATAGACTCCAACGGATGAATAAAACNACCGCTGTCTTGATTCCTATTAAATCTTTCCATGACGCTAAGGGAAGACTCTCAGAAAGTCTGAGCAAATCTGAACGTTCTGTTCTTATGCAAAAGATGGCAGAAACCGTAATCGATTCATCAGGCCCTTTATCTATCTGGGTGGTTTGTGACGATGACGAGGTTGCTGTCTGGGCTGAATCGAAAAATGTTTCGGTGATAAAAGTTGGGGAACCGGGTCTTAATTCTGCCATAGAAAAGGGTGTCAGCAGTCTTGAAAAAGCTGGTTTCTCTAAAGTAATAATTGCGCATGCTGATCTTCCTAATGCAGACAATCTTCAAAAATGTGCNGAATTTGAAGGAGTCACTATTGTTCAAGATCATAAAGGTGATGGAACACCCGTTTTAGTAATACCTACTGGTGAAGGTTTTCGTTTTTCATATGGCCCAGATTCATTTGCTGCTCATACGTTGGAGGCACAACGTCTTGGGCTTCCGTATCGTCAATTATTCGATCCAAAACTTAGCTTTGATGTAGACGAACCAGAAGATTTAAAATTTATTAAGAACTAAATATTCTTGAATCAAGTAAATCTTCTATAAGTTCTTTAAGTTCAAGCGGCTTGTCACCTTGGATGCTATGCCCCGCCCCTTCTACTTTTTTTACAACTATTTCTTGCTGCAAGTTTTTCATCTTTTCAACGTCTTCGTCCCCTACAACGCTCCAGGCGCCACCTAACCACAAATGTAACGGAGACTTAATCTCGGCAACCTTGTTCCACAATTCTGAAAAATCAATTGCTTCCGAAGCGTTTTCATTATTTTTATCCTTCCATGCTCTGCCTACGTCATACCTCCATGACCATTTCCCATCTTCTATTTCGTGAGCGTTGTGAAGAACCCCGCGTCTCAAAGAAGTTTCCGATCTAGTTGGNTTGTGTTCAATAGTTCTTTTTAAGATTTCTTCAAAACTTTCAAAAACTTCAGGTCCTGAAACGAAATTTATTATCGGTTCTGCTTTTGCCTGGTCAGTGCCTGGTGTGACATCGACGATTCCGAGCCTTTTTACCATTTGTGGACGGTCAGCCGCTATACATAAAGCNGTTAATCCACCTAGTGACATTCCTACAAGCGCTTCAGTTTCTGGAGCCCAATGTTGTATTGCCTCGGATACCTGATCTGCGAGAACAAAAGGTGTGTAGTCACACTCGGGCCTCCAGTCTGAATGACCATGACCAGGAAGGTCCACTGCTAGTAGCGGGATATCAAGCGCCAAAGCAACTGTGTCCCACGTGTGAGCATTTTGTGCTCCCCCGTGTAGAAGTACTAACTGGGGTGGTTCTCCACCCCAAAAAATTCCACTAATTGAAAACCCTTGCGAACTCGTAAAGAATTTTCGCTCAACTTTCGGTGTTCCTTTCCATGGAATTCCTACTTCATCGGCGTTTTCTTTCAACATTGAAAATTCTTCGTAATCAACCAATTGTGATACTCCTTTAAAGCTTTACATATTATTAACACTCTGGAACTGCTTTGCAATATTACGTGATGAGACAAATACGGCTATTTGAAATACGATCGGAATATGACCTCTGGCAATAGGCCCGAAATAAATCTTCTAGATGGAGAATTTTACGTTAACTCTCCATACGATACTTTTGCTTGGTTGCGCAATAATGAACCCATTTTCTGGGATGCGAAAAATGAACTATGGGGGGTGTCTCGTTATGACGACATTGTCGCTATAGAACGGGATAAAAAACGGTTTATTTCTTCAGATACGAAGAAGGGTGGCTACCGACCTAACATTCCAGCAGATCCATCGATAATAGGACTTGACGACCCGCACCATGTCATACGTCGCAATTTGGTATCACGTCGTTTCACCCCGAAGGCAGTCCTTACTTGGGAAGAACATATCAGAGAAACAGTTAAAGAATTATTAGACAATGTTGCCGCGGCAGGAAGAGCTGAAGTTATTTCTGAGTTGGCAGCCCCGCTTCCAGCGCAAATGATTGGTCTTTTCCTTGGTTTCCCTGATGAAATGTGGCCCAAACTTGCAGAGTGGTCTGAGAGATCAATTGCCTTAGGGGGTGGGCCCGAATATATGAACGATGAAGGCATTACTGCAGTTTTTGAGTTCGCTGATGCTTGTAGNCATCTTTACGAAAATAAAAAGGAATGCCCCGCCGATGATGTCATGTCTAAGTGGGTTGACACAGAACTAAAAGGGTTAGACGGCCATCCTTTTGGTTTAGACCAGATAATTTCTGATTGTCTATTAATGCTTGATGGTGGCGCCGAAACAACTCGCACGGTAATCGCAAGAACTTTGGTAGAGCTAGCAAAAAATGAAACCGTTTGGAATGACCTACGGCAAGTGAACGATATTTCAATAGCNGTTGAAGAATTTATAAGATTCGTTACTCCAATTCATAATATGTGTCGAGTAGCTACTGAAAATGTCATAGTCAATGNCNNGCAAATNAAACAAGGTGANCAAGTNGTACTTATGTACTCATCTGCTAATAGAGATTCAGATCATTTTGATGACCCTGAGACTCTAAAAGTTAACAGAAGCCCAAATCACCATCTGTCTTTTGGTCACGGAACTCATTTTTGTTTAGGAGCATCTCTGGCAAGATTAGAAATAAAAATTTTCTTCGAAGAATTTTTAGAGCGTTTCAAAAGTTTGTCGCTTGATGAAAATAATCCCCCAGTCGAAATGCCAAATTCTTTTGTCTATGGTCTTCGTGAAGCTCACATAATCCTAGAAGAAAATTAAAGTTTTAATATCATTTTTTTTCTTCTACTTCTAGTAGATCTACAAATCCTTCAAAGCCATCAGCTTTTCTTAAGGACCGATCTATATATAAAAGAGCAATAAGACTAGCCACGAAGCCCGCTGGAAAACCAACCAAACTTCTAATCACCACGTAGCCATCTACAGATGTGTGTCTATATAACCAGACATCCCAAATAGAGGTCAGAATTTGATAAATCCCTAGTAAGACTGTCATCTGCGACATGACTCTGGAAAATATCTCGTGTTTAATCGTCTCTTTCTTAAATGGAAGAACGGCCGGGAGAATCTGGCTCAAAAAAGAACGCTTGAAGAGCACAGTTGCTATAAGACCCAAACCGATTGCAGCCTTTGTCGCTATTCCTATACCGAAATAGACATCTTCTGAATCTGTGATTATTCCAATCAGACCTCTCACTAACAAATAAACAATTAGTAATGGCAGAAACTTTCCTACCGCTTCTCCTCTCAGACTTCGTCTAACAGCCGCCTGAATTCCCCAAACAGTAGCGCCGCCTACAGCCCAACCAAGACCGGCGAATCTATTGAGTAGCAAAAAGATAGCTACTGGGGCAACGGAGTCTATTAACCGCCTATAGCTCGCTTCATCCCCTGTGATGTGCGTACTCAAATTTTCAATCCTTTTCGTTTTCTTTAATTTGAATAATCGAGATCTCCAAAACAAATAACATTCTATTGACCCTTTTTTGGTAGCCAAGTCCAGCCTAAAGCTGACCATGTATAAGAAGCTCTGTAGTTCTCATCATTTGGAAATAACGGAAGAGCTTTTGACTCATCAACAATTCTTATATTTTCCGGAGAAGGCTTCGAATCGAGAACTGTAAAAACCTCATCCACATTTGCATATGTTTGCAACTGCTGAAGTGTTGCAAGTGTGGGACTTATCATGGTCATTTCTCCTGCTTCCCATTTTTTAAGAGCGTCTGATGGGCTAATCCAGAAAGCTTCAACGGCTTCCTTACCATCAACTCGAGGAATTGCTGAGCTGTGTGACTGAGCTATGAAGAAATAAGTGTCATAACGNCTAGGTCCTCCCTTCGGAGTAATCCATCTACTTATAGGTTTAATTCCGGCCAAATCTAAAGAAAGTTGACTTTGTGTAATAATTTGTGAAAAATTTGATGACCCATCTTCTAAAAACTTTCGATATGNCAGTAGCTCATCTTCTTGACTTCCAACCACAACNCCGACCTCTTCAATAGTTTCTCTGATTGCAGCAATCCAATAAGATCTTGCTTCGTCGGTCCGCAGTTGTGTGTCTGCTTCCTCGTTAGTTAGACCTGTAACAAGGTCATCCCACATGTAGCTTCTATCATCCTGTTCAATAGCGCCACCAGGAAAAATCGTATGACTTGCAACAAATCCAGAAGAGTTATTTCTAAGAAGCATCAAAACCTGAAGGTCTGGACGATTGTCTAAAAGAACCATAGTCGCCGCAGGAAGTATTGGAATTTCGTCAGTTTCTATATCATTTCTCGAAACCCAGGGATCCAAATTATTCACATGCTTGAGACTACTTGCAGTTAAGAGAAGAAACTTGAAGCAATAAATGTGNATTGAGACTTTTAAGACATATGGTTTCTGAATGCGATATTCAGCAACCGAGAAACTGAGAAATGCAGATCGCATGATATTTGGCGATGTATTAGCTGGAATAAGTGTCGCTTTGTTACTTATTCCTCAGTCGATGGCTTATGCAGAACTCGCAGGTCTGCCACCAGAGATTGGTCTTTTTGCATCAGCTTTACCGCCTATTTTTGCGGCCTTTGTAGCTTCGTCTCCTTATTTACAGACAGGACCTGTAGCACTTACGAGTCTTCTAACTCTAGGTGCGCTGAACGGACTAGCTGATTCGGGCACAACAGAATATATAGAACTTGCAGCCTTACTGGCTTTAATAGTTGGAATTTCAAGACTTATATTTGGATTTCTTAGAATGGGTAAGATCGTTTACTTCATGAATGCACCTGTAGTAACAGGTTTCACTTCGGCAGCCGTAATATTAATTATTGCTTCTCAGATCCCTAAAACTGTAGGAAATGAGATTAATGTAAATGGGACTTTAAATCGTGCTTATAGGTCTTTAAGTGATTTTGAAAATTGGCAAATCGAATCCTTGCTGATCTCTGGNGTGACTATTTTCCTTATAATTGCAGGCAAATATCTACACAAGCTTTTCCCCGGTGCACTTCTTGTACTTGTTGGTGGCTCTATCTATAGCCATTTGGGTGATTACAGCGGCCCTGTTGTAGGAGAAATACCGACGGGCATTCCTAATCTTGGATTCGAATTGCCTTGGGGTTCCATAGATGAGCTTTTACTATCAGGAATTGTTATTGCTCTTATTGGTTTTGCTGAACCGGCTTCAATCTCAAGAATATTTGCTTCTCAAGAGAATCAGCGNTGGAGCGCTAACCGTGAATTTGTTAGTCAAGGACTAGCAAATGTGGCCTCTGCATTTTCAGGCGCGCTACCTGTTGGAGGTTCATTTAGCAGATCTTCTCTCAACAAGCTCTCCGGCGCTCAAAGCAAGTGGTCGGGTTTGGTCACTGGGGTCGTGGTTTGTGTTTTCTTACCATTCGCTAATATTTTGGATCGTCTACCAGAAGCGACCCTCGGTGCTGTAGTGATTGCTGCAGTAATAGGACTTATTCAGCCAAAAAAACTCTTATTTTCAATTCGCGATTCTGCTTCCGAAGGATTTATCACTTGGGGTACTTTTATCGCAACACTGGCTCTTTCGCCTCATGTGGAAAGAGGCGTTCTTGTTGGAATCGGAATTTCGATAGTTGTCAGTATTTATAAAAAATCAAGACTAGGTGATAACCAGATCTGAAGTTCCCGTTAGGACCAAACTTTTGTCAATGATTCAACATCGGTCAATGTTGCTAAAACCGCAAGAGTGTTTTCAATAATAGTTTTTCCATATTCGATCGGTACACCTGCTACAGCATCTATAGGGACTACAACTTGATAACCATTGTTTATTAGATCGAAAACACAATTTTGCACAGCAACGTTTAAGGAGACTCCACTTACAATCACCGTAGAAATTTCTTCGTTTCTGAGCAAAGCGTCTAATTCGGTTCCCGATGTCGGTGAGAGACCATGAAATCTAGGAAGAAGGACATCTAGTTCGCTATCGAAACCTACTTCTTTTATCGGTTCTACTGTTTCAGTATCAGGCAACTGTTTTATAGGTGAGCGGCGAGCGGCTCCAAAAAGTCGAGCATTATTATTTGACCCCCAACCATCTTCTCTTACCATTGCTAATCCATGAATTACTTTTATTTCTGAATTTCTTGCTGCTTGTGCGAGTTTTCCTAAGTTAGCAATAATGTTTTTAGAGGCTTCTGCAAGAGCTGGAAAACTAGACTTTTCGCCTATAACTCCATTTTGGCACTCCACCAAAAGTAAGGCAGTGTGATTAGGATCTACTAAATCTTTAATTTCAAGATGTTCGCTACTCATATTTGACTCCAGAATCTCTCAATAAGTCAATCCATCTTGTTCCCGCATCAGGAGCTAGTTCTCCAGGAACATAAGTAACCGAAATTAAACTTCCTTTGTAAGGAAATGGTCCGTGCCGCTCATACAAGGGCCATGAAACTGGCGATCTCCTGTCAATCCCAACATCTATTCCTTCAAATGGAGCCATTGCAGTCAGCACAGGAAGATCAGGAGTCTCTGCAACTATGGATCCATCTACATATACCTGCGTATTCCATATCAAATCTCCCATCGCGTCGACTCTCAATTTTATTTCTTTAACACCGTCCGCAAGACTCCCGCAAGAAACCTCCGTCATAGTCCCATACCCGTTATGAACATGATGAAGCTCACCGTTTTCTATGTACATGGAGTATCCACCTCCCTGATCCCCGTGAGCCACCAGTATCCCTTCGTCGCCTTTCTTATAATCGAGTGAAATTATGATTTCAAAAGAACGAAAATTTATCAACTTGAGAGATCTGTATCTTTCTACTGTCGGCGTGCCAGGCAAGAAAGACTGAGTTTGTTCAAGTTCTTCCTCCCATTTCGGGCGGACGATATTTTTTAAACCTGTACCTTCATCAAGTGGAAACACCTGATTGGCCCAGGCTTCTTGTTCCCAAATATCTTTCAACTCAGCTAAAACTTCAGGGTGTGTATCCGACAGGTCGTTTGTTTCTGTCGGGTCGGTTGATAGGTCGAAAAGTTCCCATTTGTCTTCTGCGAATGAAGTTCGTTTCTGATGACAGGTTACTGCTGACCATCCTTCGCGATAAATACCCCTGTGCCCTTCTTGCTCGTAATACTGCAATGTGTGGGTGCTTTCAGCTTCTTCATTATTCATTGATTCAAGAAAGCTACTACCGTTAGGTGGTAACAACTTTTGACCTTTTCGTTCGTCTGGTATGTCAATTTCGAGCATTTCAAGAATCGTGGGCAGAAGATCAGTCACATGTTGATATTGCTTTCTGATTGATCCCGCGTCCTCCAAACCATCAGCTTTTGAAATTACTAAGGGAACTTGGTGGCCACCTTGATGTGTGTTTGTTTTATACAAGCGGAATGGAGTATTAGAAGCCATTGCCCATCCATTTGGATAATGAGCGAGTGCTTGTGGCCCCCCTAGTAGGTCCAACCTTGAATTATCAGCTTCTACCGAATCAAGAGGATTCTCTCTAACTTGGCTGATCAGGGTTCTAAAATATGCCGAAGTTCCATTATCTAGGCCTTCCCTGCTCGCTCCATTATCCGAAGTGAAAACAACAACGGTGTTTTCCCATTCTCCCATAGCTTCTAATTCTTGTCGTAGCCTTCCAAAATTCTGGTCGACGTTGTCAACCATTGCTGCATAAATCTCCTGATAACGGGCAAAAGTCTCTTTTTCCATTTCACTTAATTCATCCCATGGGCTTACTGCATAGTTCCTTTCTGTATTCCTTGGAGGTAGAACTGTTCCCTCGGGGATCAAACCAGATGAAATCTGGCGTTCGTAACGCTCTGCTCTGATTTTGTCCCATCCTCTGTTATACATTCCTTCATATTTCTTTATGTCTTTTTCAGGAGCTTGAAGAGGGGCGTGTACAGCTCCATGGGAGAAATACATAAACCACGGTTTTTTTGGATGCCCTGTCCTCACTTCCTTTATCATGTCCAGGGCATGATCTGTTAGGTCATTAGTAAAAAAGTAGTTTTCTGGATACGAGTCAACCTGCACTACATGATTGTCTTCATATAAGCGATGCGGTTGATGAAAGTTTGTAAAACCATCAAGTATCCCGTAATAACGATCAAAGCCGCGTTGACAAGGCCAAGAATTTTTTGGGCCAGCTTCTGAAAGAGTGTTATCTGGCGTTAAATGCCACTTGCCAACCATAAGGGTTGCCCATCCATTGTCTGAAAGAATCTCAGCCAAAGTTGCAGTATCGCTTCGAATGGATGCTGCATAGCCAGGAAAACCAGGATCTGCGTGGCAGACCGTAGCTAATCCAGCTAAATGAGAATTTAAACCAGTAAGTAATGAAGCACGTGTTGGGGAACACATTGGATTCACATGAAAATTTGTATATCGAATACCTTCGGCTGCTAGAGCATCCAAATTAGGTGTTTCAATCTCAGAACCATAAGAACCTAGATCTGAAAAACCAAGGTCATCACATAGAACTATAAGAATGTTTGGTGCGTCTTCGTGAGGCTCATTTCTTTTTGGCCAAGCTGGTGAGGAAGTCGCGTGTAAGCGTCCGATTTCTCCTTCGAATCCCGAGTACGCTTTATTCAAATTTTTTTCTTTGTCATTTCTGCCGGTTATTTTTTTGAACATGTCAGTTGCTTTCATCTGTTCTTATACGCAAAGCGTAAGCCAAAAGAATCATCATTAGACAAACTGCGATCATCAGCCACAAGACTCCGTCATACCCAAAAGCTGAATCAGCCATTCTTCCTGCTGATACTGGCCCTAGGACGCCGCCAATTTCCGCGCTAGCAAACCAAAGGCCGTAAGCTGTTCCCATTTGTTTTACATTCAATTTAGGTGATTCCATGAGGGCGAGAATTACTAGAGGTATTAATGCTGACCTAGAACCGGCAATCATTACTGATATCGGAGTCGTATAGCTCGGCAGGAACATAATTGCGGCCAAAGAAATAACAATTACTAAAAGGATGCAAATGAGAATAGAAGAGAAGTTTTCTCTTCGTGTCCGCGAAGGGATTAATAGTGATACAAGAATTCCTATTCCCAAACTTGCTGCTGTCCAGTTTGATGCCGCCATTGAAGAAAACCCAATNTGNTCTCTNAGGATTTCAGGCATCCANCCCCCCANNCCNTGAGATAAAAAGAATACGGTGACCCCTAGAAGAAATATGACTTTAATTTCTTTTGAAACGACTATAGATTTCCAAATTAGGATCGTTTTGCTTCCATTTTTTTTCCCAACATGATCTTTTTGAATTTTAAATTCAGCTATAAATATCCAAAAAATCAAGGCAAAAGCGATTACGAATGTTTCAATTGCAATTGTCCAACGCCAGGAGTTTGTTAAAGGCATCAAAAGTGAATTGGACATGACGAGGACTAAAATGCTCCCGACTGCCGGGGCAGCTGTGTAAGCACCAACCGCAAACTTTCTTTCCCTTTCATTCGTGAACCAAAAACCAACTGCAGTCGGAGCGCAAGCAGATACTAAAGGACCTCCAATACCAAAAAGAGCAACTGCTATACATAAAGTTGTCAGATCATTAGCAAAAGAACGTGTGATCCCGCTTATAAAAACCAGAGAAGCTCCAATTGTCATTGAATACCCAACGCCTAAACGATCTATTACCCGTCCCGCTATTGGAGATGTGACTATATAGACCAATTGCCATGTCCCTAATGCAATTCCTATTTCCCCACGAGTCAGATTCAAATCTGACCGTATTTCTCCTACAAGAGGGGCTAGCGACATAGCCACCATGCCGAATCCAAGGTACACAAAGAAAACACCAGAAAAAATAACCCATCTGTATGAATCGTTGTGTACAGGTTCTTGAAGAAATTTCTTACGCACGTCAAATAATCTCACAACAATGAAGAAATGATCGTGCATTAGAACAAAACTTGCGCGATCCTGTTCTAGTGAATGAATTAATCTTAGATNATGACTCTTTAGATTCTTTGAACAGACCAGTCCTTATTGTGGCTTTTAAAGGGCTTTTTGATGCCAGTGGTTCAGCCACCTCTGCTCTTGAATGGCTAATCGAAAAGTCAGAGTCTGAGAATATTGGAGAAATTGACTCTGAAACTTTTTTTGACTTCACTCAAGAAAGACCTCTAATCAGTTTCGATAAAAATGGGGAAAGAGCTCTTACATGGCCTACAAATAAAATAGTAGCAATGAAAACCAAAGAAAATGAAAGAGACCTTCTTGCTATTTCTGGAGTTGAACCACACCTTCGCTGGCGCACATTTAGCGAACTTTTAATAGAACTAGTTAACAAATCAAATGCTGAATCTGTTCTTACACTCGGGTCAATGGTCGGAATGACGCCACACAGTCGACCTTTGACGGTCACAGGGAGCAGTACTAATCCAGAGCTTGCAGAACGCTTGCATCTGGAAAAACCTTCTTATCAAGGGCCAACTGGAATAGTTGGCGTGCTTCACGATGCACTCGACCGTTCAAAGATTCCAGTTATATCACTTCGAGTTTCAGTTCCTCACTATGTTCCAGATGCACCTAATCCAAAAGCGACAAGAGCTCTTCTTAGACGCTTTGAACAAGTAACTGGAGTTACGACAGAGTATGAAGAACTTGATGGACCCGCTGCTGATTGGCAAAAACAAGTAGATTCTGCCGTGGCCAGTGACGATGAAATAACTGCCTATGTAACCCGCTTAGAAACAGCTATTGATGAAGATGAAAACCTTTTACCTTCAGGAGATGATCTGGCCGCTGAATTTGAAGCTTTCCTTCGTGAACAAGACCCAGATTAAGATCGATATAGGAGAAATATGAATCAGAATAATACCATGGACCTCAAAGAGCTTCTAGCAGTAGCCGAACAAGCTGGCCGGTCATTAATAGATTCTGCTGAAAAAGATCTTGACGCAACTGTCCCTACTTGTCCGGAATGGAACAACTTAGAGCTTCTTAACCATATGAAAATGGTGTGGTGGTTCGCGGCTTCGCAAATCAATGCCGGAAACGAAACTGAAAGAACTGCTCCATCTGGTGAAATGAAAAACTCGCCCTTAGAGCAACTTGAAACTTTATTAAAAGCATGTCAGGTCAATGATTTTTCGTCTCCTTGCTGGTCGTGGACGACTAATAAAACTGTTGGTTTTTGGGTTAGACGCATGGCTCATGAAAACACGGTTCACAATTGGGATTCAGAAGGAACTTTAGACTCACGTTCTTCAATTTCGACGTTATTAGCTCTTGATGGAATCGAAGAGAAACTGTTTCTGTATCCTGCAGATACCGAATTTCCTACTGCTTCAATTCACTTGCATTGCACTGACTGTGAAGGTGAATGGATGCTAGCTCTATCAAGTGGTGAACTTGAAATAAAAAGAGAACACGGTAAAGGAGATGCAGCTGTAAAAGGCAGAGCGGAAGATATCCTTCTTTACCTTTGGGGTCGAGGGCAGGAAAATCTTGAATGCTTCGGAGATGAAGAGGTGATTAATACTTGGGCACGCATTGGCCCTTAATCAGGAAAGTTTCGCTCCTACAATGCCTACGAAAGAGACCATCTCACCCGGATAACCACCCAAGTTATGTACAAGTGCTTGCTGGGATTGTTCAAGAGAAATTGACCTATCAGCTGGCGCCTCTCCTCTTAGTTGCAACCATGTCTCATAGAACATTCTTAGTCCACTGGCACCCACTGGGTGACCGAAGGCTTTAAGTCCTCCATCAGTATTTACAGGAATTTCCCCATCTATATCGAAAGACCCATCAAGCACTTCCTGCCATGCTTTACCTTTTTCACAAAAACCCAAGTCTTCCATAAGAATCATCTCTGTTGGGGTGAAACAGTCATGAACTTCCGCCATGGCTAGTTCTTTTCTCGGTTCCGTAATCCCAGCTTGCATATAGGCGTCTTCAGCTGCAACGGCGCATTCGGGAAGAGTGGTGAAATCGAAATCTGGATCCACTAAACCGCTGCTATCTCCAGCAACTACAGAAAGCGCCTTTATATATAAAGGTTTATCAGTATATTTATGAGCATCTTCGGCTCTAACTACTATGGCAGCCGCTGCCCCATCAGCAACGCCGGCACAATCCATAACTGAGAGGTGTCCAGCAATCGATGGCATTTCACAGATCTTCTCAGCCGAAATCTCACGTCGAAATTGAGCTAGTTCATTTCTTGACCCATTGAAATGGTTTTTTTGAGCTATGCGAGCCNCGACGTATCTGAGCTCNTCTTCATCAACTCCGTATCGCTTCGCATACGCAGGGATAATCAGACTAAACATGGCTGCTGCTGTCAATGTCCGATTTGTGCCATCAGTCGGAACAGGAAAAGCATTGAGACCTTGGTAACCGCTATCTTTTACTTTTTCTGCTCCTAGCGCCATTGCAGAGTCATACGCACCAGAAGCTACTGCGTAACAAGCTTGACGCAGAGACTCAGACCCGGTGGCACAATAATTTTCTACACGGGTAACAGGTTTGCCTGAAAGTCTCAAAGGTGTAGCTAAAGCTATTCCTGATGCCGCGGACTGCGAAGTTCCGAACCAATAAGCATCTATCAGGTCAGTCTCAAGACCCGCTGATTTTGTAGCTTTTTCCGATGCCTCGATAATGAGATCGTCAAGTGATTTGTCCCAATGTTCACCAAAATTCGTACAACCCATTCCTACAATTGCGACTTGATCTTTAATGCCATGTGACGCCATTTAAGACTTCCCTCTTTCTCGCCTTATCGGTCTTGCTTTCCAAAAGTAGTTGTGGATTCCATCAGCTGTATACAAACAACGAAACGTCATTTCTACCCGATCACCGATTTCAATTTTCTCTGGGTCTGCGTCTGCAAGTTCGACGGGAAGTCGCCCCCCATCTTCGAAATTAACTACAGCGAAAACTACAGGAGAGTTTGGAGAGTAAACCAAATTATCAACTGTGAAAGTCTCGATCGTTCCTATCGAATCAGCCATAGGTAACTGTTCCATGTCATCAATACCGCCGCCTTTTATACCGATGCGAGATGGTGGCATGTGGACTATTCCTGTCGTTGCATCTTTGGATGCAACAAAACCCATTTTCCAATCATTTCGTCTCATAGCAGCTGATGAGGAAGGCCTAGTCGGAGAAGGGCGATTAGGGAGTTGACTGTCTAACAATCCACGCCATGAAAGATACTTACCATAGGGAACTGGTGACTGATTTTCTATTTGCTCAGAAACAGGAAAAGAATTTCTCCGATTTTCAATTTCTTGGGTGGTTCGAAAGAAAAGAATGTCGCAACCATCAGCTAGAACTATTAATGCAACTACCTCATCTGGTTTTGCTTGATCAAGAAAATTAGCCAGAAGAAGTGACGGCTGGGCGGCACCTGCATTCCCAATCTTTCCAGTCAAATCATCAGCTACTTCCACATTAAGTAAAGGAGTTGATTTAGCTACAGCACGAGAATGAAGCCCTGATATAAGTGCAAAGTTTATATCTTCAGTTTTCATGCCGACTTTCTTTAAGGCTTCATTCCAGGCTCTGTCAACCAGTGGCTTATATGCTTGTTCCCCAAACCGCTCTTCCCATACTTGAGAATAAGAACTTCCTGGCACGCGCCACCTATCAGTAAAATCAGAAGTTATTGAAACTCCACCTAGGTACTCTGCGAGTAAAGCCCCTTGTTCGTCTGTTCCGATTAATAGAGCTGTAGCAGCATCTCCACCGGAAGATTCTTCAGTTCCGCCTGATGGCCCTGTTCTTAAATCCGCAGCAACTACCAAAGTCGAGAGATCACTTTCTAAAGCATTGGATAAAGCACCTACTGCCGACCGGGTTGAATTCCCGAAGTCGACTACTTCTACAAAATCATCCAACTGAAGGGCTGAGTGTATATTTGTTGCGTTTGTTTTATCCATGTATGCAGGAACAACAGTTGAGAAGGACAGCTTTTTCGGATTCATGTCTGACCCTTTTAAAGCACTTCGGGCAGCCTCAACTCCCATGGTGGTGGTATTTTCATCATAAGATGCAACGGATCTAGAGCCCTTATTTGACCCTTTACCTGTGAATTCAACTATTGATGAACGCAGCAGGCAACCTCTGGGTATGTAGGCGCCATATGAAATAATTCCATGGACTCCCATTATTAAGCCCCCAATTGCCTATTATCTGAATTAGTAAGAATCAACTTAATCCAATCCAATGAACCTTAAGGAAGTATCCTAGGCTTAAATCTTTATTCTCCCGACACAAGGAGTTCTTGATGGATTTAGGAGATATATCAAATGAAGACGCCGTCAAGTACGGAAAACCACTTGATGGTGTGAAAATACTTGCGGCNGAGCAGATGCAGGCCCTACCATTTGCTACTCAATTACTAGCCCGCTTNGGCGCTGAAGTAGTGAAAATTGAGCACCCAATCAAAGGTGAGTCTGCACGTGGTTCTGTACCTTTCATGAACGATCCATATGGGAATCCTGTAGGAGCTACTTTNCTTCGAAATAACTTAAATAAAAAAAGTGTTGGAATTGATCTCTCGACATCAGAAGGTCAGGATCTTTTTCTTCGTTTAGTTCCAAATTTTGATGTAATCGGCGACAATTTTAAACCAGGAACCATGAAAAAATTTGGACTTGATTACAAATCAATCAACTCTAAGTATCCAAATGTGATAGTTATATCTATTTCAGGTTTTGGGAACTCCGGAGACTCGCCTTATCAGAACTGGCCAGCTTACAATTCAGTGGCCGAAGCAATGTCAGGCCTTTACGATTTCAAGCGCCGTGACGGAGAACCCCCCATAGTTAATCCGATGGGTGCAGTAGGTGATATTGCAACGAGTTTATTCGGTGTTATCGGGATACTTGCTGCTCTTAGACATAGAGAAGATACAGGTAAAGGTCAATACATTGATATAGCCATGTTTGATTGCATGGCGTCTTTAGCTGATGTTGCTATAAATTTTCATTCAATGGGAATCCCACGAGAGCCAAACCCAGCACCTTATGTCATTGCTCCCTTTCGCTGTAGTGACGGCTATTTAGTTCTTCAATTTGTTCGGGAGCATCAGTTCGAGAACCTCGCAAATCTGATCGACAAAACTGACTGGATCGGAGACCCGCGTTTTCAAGAGAGGTCAGGATGGGGAGAACATTTACATTCAGACATTATTCCTGCATTAGAAGAATGGTCTAAAAACCGAACTAGATCTGAGACTTCAAGTTTGCTCGCTGAGGCAAACGTGGCATCGGGGCCTGTTTTAACTACCTCAGAAGTGGTTGAGGACCCACACTTAGAAGAAAGAAATATGATCGTGTCATTGCCTAGGACCGATGAGATAAGCGACCCTGTTCTTCTACCCGGAAATCCTATAAAAATGTCAAAAGTAGCTGAAGGGCCCGAAATCAGAGTTCCATGGGTTGGAGAGCATACAAATCAGGTTCTTACCGAAGAACTAGATCTCAGCGTTACAGAACTAGAAGATCTTAGAAAAATGGGCGTNATTAGCCAATAAATTCATTCCTCAATATATTTATCTAGAAGCTGAGCGACTGTCATCTCTACCGGAATTTTTTCAACTCCGATTACGCGATCAATCACTTCTTGCATGTTGTATATTCTTCGCTCCTGATAACACAAAGGCGTTCCGTCATAGGTTGGGGACTCCATCGCTTTCTGCATTGCATCAAGATTCCAAACGTCTTCATCTATTACTCCAGCAAATTCAGATATCCGTTGTTTCCATGCTTCGGGCGGGTCACCATCTCCCCAATCTGGAGCGTAGTGATATATACGAATCTTAGTTTTATCAATACCTGCGGGGAAAAATAGCATGACAGGAAAGCCTGTAGCCGCTAGGGGCGTAATGAAATTTGGAAAGATCGTAAATGAATAACTAGTGCAATGGACAATAGGATGAACGGTTGAAATGTTTTCAAGCCCTAACGGGTCTTTCACTGTCTTAAAATCTTTCCATGATTCCATTCCAAGCTTCTCTACCATTTGTTTTGAACGTGGAACTACCATTCTGGAATTACCGTGTTTTAAAAGACCCATCGTTCCACCGCGCGAGTCAAGACTTGTCCATCCCCCACGATCATGTATGAAGCGAAAATGGTAGACCTCTTGAAATGCTTCGATTGCAACTTTCCAGTTGCAATTGACTTCACGGTGATCTGTGCCCACTAAACGAAGATTCTCACATTGATACTGTTTCATTTCTTCAGGGATTTTTCCTAAGAAATCAATCAGAGGAGATGCGTTTGGATTCACGTTGATCCAGATCCATCCCCCCCATGTGTCACAACTTATTTCTGGTAATCCTCGGTCTTCCTTACATAGGTCAACGAAATCCCTTTCGTCTGGTACAGCTAAAAGTTCGCCGTTATCTATTCCGTATGTCCACGAATGGTACTGACACTGTAAACGACGTATGGTGCCTTTTTTCTCTCTTACAACCGGTGCTCCGCGATGTCTGCAGGTATTTGAAAAACATCGAATTTTATTATCGTTCCCTCTTACTACTATTAATGGGATTCCGGTCTCTTCAAATAGAAAGTAGTTTCCTGGATCGGGTATGTCTTCAACTCGACCCGCTGCAAGCCAACTGTTATTCCATAAATATTTTTGTTCTAGCTCATAAAAATCTTCGTCCGTATAACGCGCCGAAGGGATATCAGGAAACTGAGGGAAATTTTCTGGTGGGGCTTTTCTGTCTAATTCATACTCCATGTCTGCAACTAGTCGATCAACTAATTTTTGATCAAGTAAAAATTCACTCATAATTTTCCCCTTAAGCAAGCCTAAATCGCATAAACACTAAATTAAAACTTTAAGAACGGAATGTTCGTTCGAGGTCTCTGTTGTTTATTTACAGAGCACCCCTGTCCCAGCAATACCGCAATAGCCATTCGGATTCTTATGTAAGTATTGTTGGTGGTATTCCTCCGCGTAGTAGAAATTTTTTTGAATTTCAACTGTCGTTTTAATCTCATCAAAACCAGAAGCAAGTAACGACCCTTCATAAGCCTTAAGGCTTTCATCAGCTTCGACTAACTGCTCTTGATCCGTTACCCAAATTCCGGACCTGTATTGTGTACCGATATCGTTTCCTTGCCGCATGCCTTGCGTTGGATCATGACTCTCCCAAAAAACCTTTAACAAATCTTTTAAGTCAAGCAATTCTTTCTGAAAGACCACCAACACAACCTCTGCGTGTCCAGTTAGCCCAGAGCAAACTTCTTCGTAAGTCGGATTGGGTGTATGACCACCGCTGTATCCAACTGCTGTAACCCATACCCCATCAAGTTCCCAAAAAAATCTTTCAGCTCCCCAAAAACAACCCATTCCGACTACCAATGAATCCATCTCTTCAGAAAAGGGNGGGGTCATGTTATTACCGTTAAAAGTGTGAACCCCTGATATAGAAGTTGGCGTTGATCGGCCGGGTAGACAATCTTCGCTCTTGGGTATGTTTAAAAGCTTCTGGTGAAAAGACATGGTTAAATTCTCCTAAATTGTATAGGCAAGATTCTCTGCGATTCGTCTTGCTACTTCCAGATCACCGCCTAGGAGCACTCGCCCATCTTCTATATATCTTGTTGAATCGTCACGTCCTCCTGTTAAGGCAGTGAAATCCAATGACGACATTGTCAGGGTACTAGTCGGATCTTCGTCAAAAGATTCTACTAATGAGGCCCTCCCATCACTTACTTCGACTCTTAGGGTTCTCTCGACAGGTCCTGAAATGATAATTTGGATACGGCTACCTTCTGGGGCTCCACCTTTTTTACCCACTATGTATCCAGCAGCGGAAGAGACTTCGTCAATTGCTATTTCAGCCGGCAAACCATCTTCGTCTCCGGGAAGACCTAGAGGTTCTCTGCAATCCTGCATGTGCAACCATGCGTCATAAACTCTAATTTGCATAAACCTTCCGTATGGCGCTTCGCCGGCTGGTGTCCATCCAACAGCTTGAAACTCTTCGTCACTCATTTCTGATAGGACATTAAATCTTTCAGCTGTTACTTCGTTAAACAAAGCAAGTATTTCACTACCTTCCTTTTCACGAAAACTATGTATCGCTTTTTCGTTTGCTTCGCCTACAGGATTTTTTACATGATCGGCCGACACCTCTACTTCTGGTAGTTTCTGACCACTTAACATGTATTCGCCCCCGACAAGATGAGATAGGTTGTCTTTGACAGTCCAACCAGGAAGACGGCTATAAGTTTGCCATTGGCTTTCGTTCAATTGTGAGCCAAACTGACTCCATTTTCCCCAAATTTGATTGAGTCCTTCAACAATCTGGGTTTTGTTTATACTCATTTTCACTCCTATTTAAGGTGTAGGGTTCGCTCTTGTCTCCCAATCTCTTGCTTTGACGTAAGGATTGAATGCGTCGCTGATCATTTCAAGATCGGAGGGCATTTTGGGTCTTTGCATCTCGTACAAATTAGGAAATTCCAGCCACCCGGTTATTAAATGCCATAATTTATCAGCCTTCTCACCTGTAGGTGGATTAATTAAAACCGGTCCGAAAATCCTTTCATTTTGACTAAAAACAAGTGTTGGAACCCCGAAACCTCCCAAGGAAACAACAAGTTCGTGATCTTTTTTCACATCATCGTGTGTTGTTGGGTCGGCAAGTGCTTCTTCAACGATCTGAGGGTCTTGATCCATTTCTTTCAAAAGTAAGCGAGCTACATCGGGATCATGGGGCTTGCGTCCTTCAATATGGAGAGCTGTTCCTGATTTTAGATACCAAGCGTCATTTAGGGCTGGGTCAATTCTTTTGAGAAAAGCTCCTATTCTCATCATTGACCACCCATAAGACCATTCACGCTCCCATGGGTGTTTTTTACCTTCTTCGTGATTAATTTCTTCAAGACTAAAAAAACACCAGTCAACTTCTATGTTTAACCTGTCTCTAACTTCGCGCATCCAGATCGATGTTTGATACGCCCAAGGGCACATGACGTCAAAGTGAAATGCCACATGGCTCGGACTGTTTTCATTTTCCATCAATTACTCCTTTTCTTGCAATTTATGACGTAAAACCTTACCAAGTGCGTTCCTAGGTAATTCTTTCACAATTACCAATCTTTTAGGAATTTTGTAGGGGGCTAAATATTGTGAAGCATGTTTTCTGACTTCGTCGATATTAATACTGTTAATTCCTTTTTCCATCACAATCCAAGCTACGACTTCCTCTCCCCACTCTTGTGATTTGACTCCTGATACTGCCGCTTCAGCAATTTCTGGGTGTGCTTGCATGACTTCGTCAACTTCTTGTGGGTAAACATTTAGTCCACCAGTAATTATTAGCTCTTTTATACGACCGTTAATCGTCACATAGTTATCGTCAGATACCTCTGCTATGTCTCCTGTTTTAAACCACCCTGAGTTAAAAGAATCATTAGTTTCTTTCTGTTTAGACCAATACCCTTTGAATACAGATTCACCACGGACTAATACTTCCTTGCTTTCTTCCTCTATTTGAATCTCTACACCTGGCAAAGGAAATCCAACTGAG
>PATJ01000021.1 GCA_002713545.1 Acidimicrobiaceae bacterium | reverse complement strand
CAAATTGAGGTTCTGGTTGAGAAAGTAGCGGATCTTGCAATTCAAGATTTAAGAGAAACAATTAGTGCAGGTGAAGATAAATCATCTTCGAAAGAGAAGCAGCTTGTACGCGTTAGAAGATCCCTGGAAAAAGCATCTCATCTTCTTTCAGGTATAGAGGATGAGGTCAGGCATTAACCACGGGTAAAAGCAGACGACCTTTCCCCTTTACTTCTAATTGTCGGTTCGATTCCAAAGTTCCATAAAGAGTATTTCGCTGCACCAGTTTCCTTCCTAAGGGAGACACAAGATCTTCAAAGTCAGATTTCGTAACCATTTGACCGTGTTGGGCGCCAGCAGCTCGAGAGATGTTTTCATCTATTAGTGTTCCTCCCAAGTCATTTACTCCTGCTTTCAACAATTGCCGGACTCCGTCAAAGCCAATTTTTACCCAGGAAGCTTGAATGTTGGGAATTAGTTTGTTGTAGGCGATTCGTGCAACAGCATGCAACAGAAGAGTTTCTCGGAAAGTTGGTCCGCGTCTAGATTTTTTTTGTAGATAAATTGGCGAGGCCATATGAACAAATGGCAAACCAACAAATTCAGTAAATCCGCCAGTTTCTTTCTGTAAATCGCGGCAAAGAAGTAAATGCTTAACCCAGTGTTTAGGGTGCTCTATAGAACCAAACATCATTGTTACGTTAGACCTAAGTCCGATTTTATGAGCGGTGCGGTGAACTTCTAACCATTCTTCTGTATTGATCTTGTCGGGGCATAAGTCTTTACGGATTTCATCATCCAAGATCTCTGCGGCAGTCCCCGGTAAAGATGCCAGGCCAGCCTCCATTAAACGCTTTAAATAAGAATCTAGAGGCTCATCTAAACGTCTAGCGCCTTCAAGAACTTCGAGCGCTGTAAAACCGTGGATATGAATATCAGGAACAGCTTCGCGAACAGCTTTTGCTACTTCTATATAGTAGTTGCCGTCAAAATTTGGGTGAATTCCTCCCTGAAGACACACCTCTGTAGCTCCGGCACGAGCTGCCTCGGCAACACGTGAAGCTATTTCATCCATTTCAAGCAAATAGGGTGTACCTCGAAGATTTAGTGATAGGGGTCCTTTTGAGAAGCCACAAAAACGACATTTGAAAGTGCAGACATTCGTGTAATTAATATTCCTATTAGCGACCCAAGTGACCTTATCGCCGACCGCTTCCTCACGTAGAGAGTCGGCAAGATCTGCTACAGCAGATATTTCGGATCCTTGCGCCGAAAGAAAAAGTTCAAGAATTTCTGCATCGGCTTCCTCTCCAGACCGGATTCCTTCTATTGCGTCGTTGATTGCTCCAGTCGGCTTTCTGATTGAAGTTATAAGGTTAGGGAGAGACCCTGGAGAACCAGAAAACCAAATATCATCAGAAGTTTCTGTTTCATTGTTCGTAAGATAATCATCTTCTTCCAAGTCTTCGTTTGGAGCAAGAGGATCAGAGCGTGCATAACCAGATGAATCGCTCAATTCCATTATTGGAAAAGAAAGTTCGGGAGCAGCCCACTCTTTTAGATCAGAGGCAAATTCGGGATAAATCGTCAAGCGTGGAACAAGTTCAAAACCTTCGGATTCAGTTATTTGTCTTAGCTTTTCCAAATCTGGCCAAGGTCGTTCTGGGTTAACGTAATCTTTTGTGACAGGTGAAACGCCTCCCCAGTCATCGATACCCACTGAAAGTAATTTGCTGAAATCATCAGAAAGGTTAGGTGGAGCTTGGATGTGGATTTCTTTGGGAAGAATAATACGAGCAAGAGCAATTGTTTCTAAAAAATCATTTTCGGGGCAAGGCGGATGTTTGTGCATAGCAGTACCATTTTTAGGAAGAAAATTCTGAACTATAACCTCCTGTATATGGCCATAAGTTTTTTGGATTTCAGCTATTACTTCCAAACTCTCTATTCGTGAACTTCGACTTTCGCCCATACCTACAAGAATTCCAGTAGTAAAAGGAATTTTGAGTTCGCCAGCATTTTTTAGAGTCGATATCCGCCTTTCAGGTGTTTTATCCGGAGAGTTTCGGTGGCAATCAAGATCAGGATCGACACTTTCCAACATCATGCCTTGCGAAGCGGAAACATCCCTAAGAGCGAGCAGCTCCTCATAATAAAGGGCGCCTGCATTAGCATGCGGCAAAAGTCCGGTTTCTTCTAATACGAGCTTGGACATGTCGACCAGATAATCGATAGTTGAAGAGTAGCCTCTTGATGAAAGCCACTCCTTCGCATATGGATAACGAAGTTCTGGGCGTTCTCCAAGTGTAAAAAGAGCTTCATGGCAGCCTGCTTGTTTTCCAGCTTTCGCTACTTCTAAAACTTCTTCCGGATTCATATAGGGTGCCTCGAGACGAGCGGGTGGTTCAGCGAAGGTGCAATACCCACAGCGGTCCTGGCAAAGTTTTGTCAGCGGAATGAAAACTTTTGGACTATAAGTGATTATCTTTCTGTAGTTTTCTTCCCGTATTGAGCTTGCCAGCTCAAAGAGATTTTGTAAGGGAAGATTCTGTATCTCTTTAATTTGCATTTGAAATTCCGGTAGTAATTTTTTTATTATCTTGATTAACTAGGCTGCGAATTTCATTAGGTTTTACATCCGTTCCGCAAGTATCACACTTGACAGAGTGGGTAAGGAGAGAACCACAATCATCATGTACAAGTTTTACTGGGGGTTCTTCTGAAGAACACCATTGGTCACCCCATTGCATTAGAGCAATTAGTGAAGGGGAGAGCGCTCTGCCTTTGTCTGTTAAGCGGTACTCATACCGATTAGGTTTCTCTTGGTATAAGAATCGTTCAATCACTTCATTCTCGAGTAAATGATGGAGTCTTTTGCTTAGAAGGTTTCTTGCGATACCTAGATCTCGTTGAATAGTCTCAAAACGTTTCATGCCTCGAAAAATATTTCTGAGTATTAGAAGCGTCCAGCGGTCACCCACAGTTTTTATAGTCGCTTCTATGGAGCATTCTCTAGATTGCATTCCAATAAAGTAGCACTAAGTTTCATAATTAAACTGACTCAGAGATTAATTTTTTAATTGTAAAACTTTTTGATTAAGGGTATTTAACAAGTCATTAAACGACTCGATGAAGGCCGCAACTCCTTGCTCTTCCAGTAATTGTGCGACCTCATGAAGATCTACCCCTTCGTTTTCAATTTGTTCGAGTAGGGAAGAATCAAAATCATCAGAATCAATCGTACGAGCAACTTTTCCGTGATCGATGAAAGCTTGCAGAGTGGAATCCGGAATAGTATTAACGGTTTCGGGACCAATAAGTTCATCGACGTAAAGAGTGTCCGAGAAATTTGGATTTTTAGTTGATGTTGAGGCCCATAGAGGGCGCTGCGGTTGCGCTCCTCGTTCCAGGAGAGCTTCCCATCTGGGGCCACTAAAACTGTTTTTGAAAATCTGATATGCGACCCTACCTTGAGTAATTGCAGCTTTACCTTGAAGTTCTAATGCATTTACGGAACCAATAGCTTGCAGTCGTTTATCAACCTCTGTATCAGTTCGGCTTATAAAGAAAGAGGCAACCGAGGAAATATGAGACAAATCTCCCTCGCACGACTCAAGACCGGATAAGTATGCCTCTATAACTTCTTCGTATCGTTCAAGTGAAAAAATTAAAGTCACGTTGACACTGCTGCCGTCAGAAATTATTTCCCTTACGGCTGGAACACCAGCAGAAGTGGCGGGGATTTTTACATAGAGGTTTGGTTTATTGATAAGTGAATGAAGATGACGAGCAGCCGCGACTGTTGCAGAGGTATCGTGAGCCAGTGAAGGGTCAACTTCCAGTGAAACGAAACCATCAAGTCCTGCTGATTCGTCGTAAAGTGGACGAAGCATATCGAGGGCATTGTTTATATCTTCAACCACAAGTTCCCAATAGCTTTCTTCGATTGATTTCCCCGAAGCTATCAATTGAAGCAATTGCGTATCATAATCATCAGTATCTGTCATGGCTTTTTGGAAAATCGTTGGATTTGAAGTGATCCCTCTGACTCCGTTATCAATCCAATTTTGGAGCTCACCTGTTGATATCCATGATCTACGTAGGTTGTCAAGCCACGGGCTTTGATTCTCCCTCGAAAATAGTTCTTTCAGTCTTGTCATGTGTTTTCTCTATTTTCAAGTAAATTTTTTGCTGCTGTGTAAATACTCTCACTAGTAATACCAAATTCTGTTAGGGCGATATCACCTGGGGCGGAAGTCCCGAAAGAATCAATCCCAATTTGCGTATCTGCCCATTTGCTCCAGCCGAATGTTGAACCAGCTTCTATTGAAATAGATGGGACTGTTGGATTGATAATACTCTTTTGGTATTCGGTTGTCTGACGCTCGAACCTTTCCATGCAGGGCATCGACACTACACGAACACCCAATTCAAATTCTTTCTCTATGTCATCTGCCGCTTTGCATGCGAGTGATACTTCACTTCCAGTTGCAATTACAGTTAGAGCAATGTCAGTTGAGGATTCTCGGATAACGTAAGCACCTTTCGATACTTCGTCAGTATTTTTTTTAGTTGTAATTACTGGCGTATCCTGCCGGGTTAAAAGCATGGCAGTTGGTCCTTCATGGGCTACGGCAATCTCCCATGCAGCTGAAGTTTCATTTGCATCTGCTGGCCTGAAAACGTCTAGGTTGGGTATCGCTCGAAGCGATGCTGCGTGTTCGACTGGTTGGTGTGTAGGGCCATCTTCTCCAACAGCGACAGAATCGTGACTCCATACAAAGACACCTTTAGCATTGCTTAGAGCGGCGAGGCGCACTGCACCTCTCATATAGTCACTAAAAACAAGGAAAGTTCCTGTTACCGGAAATAAGGTTCCGTGTAGGGCAATACCATTACTGATTGCACCCATTGCGTGTTCCCGTACACCAAAAAATATTTGTCTTCCTTGCGGTTCTTCAGCCGACTGAACGCCAAAGTGGGAGATTGTTGTACCCGTATTTCCGGTAAGGTCTGCACCTCCTCCAATGAGTCCAGGCATAACGCTTAATAAGGATTGAATACACTCGTTACTTGCTTTTCTGGTCGCAACATTGTCTCCTAGTTCCCATACGGGAAGAGATTCCTTCCAGTTCGGTGTAAGGCCAGAGCCGGAGAGAGTATCCCAAAGTTCGCTCTTATCACCTTGTGAAGATGCCGTTTTTTGCCACTTTTTACGGGTCTCTTCATTACGCGCTCCGGCCGCACGGTAATACTCTGATACATCATTTGGGATCCAAAAAGTTTCACTTTCAGGTATGTCAAGAATTTTTTTTGTTTCTTCTATCTCTGTATCTTTTAGAGAATAGCCGTGAACAGCAGCTGTATTGGTGTGCGGTGAGGGCTCTCCAATAAGTGTTCTTAAAATTATGATAGACGGTCTTTCATTTTGATTTTTGGCTTCAAGTAAGGCTGATTCGAGAGCATCAAGATTTTTGCTCTCATCTCCCATTTCTATAACGTTCCAACCGTATGATTTAAAACGTAATGCAGGGTTGTCCGAAAGCGATAAATTAGTTTCTCCATCAATCGTTATTAGGTTGTCGTCGTAAATGACAGTCAGCCGGTCTAAATGCAGGTGTCCTGCTAGCGAAGCGGCTTCGTGGCTGATTCCCTCAGACAGATCTCCATCGCTGCAAACGACCCATATGTTATGATCGCAGATCTCACTTCCTAGACGTGCCCGAAGATTCCGTTCAGCTATTGCCATTCCAACTCCATTAGCAAAACCTTGCCCAAGAGGGCCTGTAGTAACCTCAACTCCATCGGTGTGGCCACTTTCAGGGTGACCGGGTGTGAGTGATCCAAGTTGTCGGAATTGTTTCAGGTCCTCCAATGAGAGTTTGTATCCGGCGAGGTGAAGCATCGAGTACAACAGAATAGAAGCATGTCCTGCTGAGAGTATAAATCGATCTCTATTGGGCCAAAGCGGGTCTTTTGGGTCATAAGTCATGACTCTCGTCCAGAGAACATGTGCAAGAGGCGCAAGAGCCATTGCGGTTCCCTGGTGTCCGGAATTTGCAGCGTGTGGGGCGTCCATTGCTAGCCCCTTAATTACTGCAATCGAGCGGTGATCAATTTCGCTAAAAGACATATTTCTATTTTTCAAATTTGATTACGAACATGCAAGACTTACCGTATACGCAACAATGCATTCAGTAGGGTATTTTCTTGAAAGTCTCAGGAATTATTCAATACCTCTCTAAATTAACTCTTATGACACACCCGGCCTTCTCGGCGGAATACCATGAATTTTATGTTGAAGAAAATTGCGGCGCCTTTGCTTCTTTTTACTATTTCTATCTTCGCGTGGTTTAACGCAGCTTCATTAGACGGTCAAAGTGGAAAAGAGTTGTCGTTTCAAGTAGATGAAACTGATGCTTCATTAATAACACCTCTGTTGTCGGCGCGCAGATTGCCAGTTTTCCTGCAAGCTCCTATTGCTGACAATGAACTACGGAACGAAGTCGAAAATCTTGTCGCTCAGCTTCCTGGACTTTCTTGTGTCAATTTGCTCGAAGATGGAAGAGTGATTTTTGAACAGCTTTCAAATGAGCCAGTCATCCCTGCGAGCACACAGAAGCTGCTTACCGCTATTGCCCTGTTGGAAAATTTTGGACCCGATCATAAGTTTTTGACCAAAGTTATTTCTGAGACTCAACCCGTTAATGGAGTATTGAAAGACGATTTGTGGATAGTCGGAGGAGGAGATCCTGTCTTGATGACTTCTAAATATGCTGAGAGATATAAAGATCCTTTTCTTTATACGGATATTAAGGACCTTGGGTTAGAAATTGTTTCCTCGGGAATCAATCATGTCGAGGGGTCGGTAAAAGGTGATGAGAGCCTCTTTGATGACATGAGATTTGTTGATTCATGGCCAGAAAGATTTAGGCATACAGATCAAAAACAGTCTGGGCCCATAAGTGCTCTCTCTTTGAATGCAGGTTTTGTTCGTTGGGACCCAGTTAAAGAGTCGAACGGATTCAACACCCCTGCGGAAGAACCAGCGGAATACACAGCAGGGGTATTGAAAGAAATTTTAGAAGAGAATGGAATTACTGTAAACGGTGAGACTACGGCGGGTTTAGCACCGGAGACCGCCTTTTTTGAGATAGCTACTGTTGAATCTCCAACCATGAAAGAAATCATTTCTAAAATGCTTCTTGGTAGTGATAACACTACGGCAGAGATATTACTAAAGGGACTCTCGGCAAGCTTTGAATCACCAGGAACTTCTAGAGGAGGCGCAGCGATTCTCTCTGACTCCTTGGAACTGTCTGGTTATGACATGGAAAGAGTCGAAGTTGTGGATGCGTCTGGTCTCGATTATGGGAATAAGGTGACGTGCAAACTGCTAACACAATTATTGGATAGTGGTTCATATGCGACTGACCTGAAAGAAAGTTTGCCAGTCACTGGCACAAGTGGGACTTTAAGAAAGCGTCTTCTGGACACTCCAGCGGAAGGACGCGTAAGAGGTAAAACAGGATCGTTGAACGGTGTTGTAAGTCTTGCTGGGATAGTTGAGACTATTTCTGACAGAAGTTTAAGTTTTGCCTTTGTAACAAATTTTGATGGAGATAAAGGACGCATCAAATACCTGCATGATGAAATCCTTCTTGAAATGATTAAGTATCCACAAGGCCCCGCAATAGACCTATTGGAACCGGTTGTTTCTGATGAGTGAACAAACAATTCCAATGTTTCCGCTCAACTTAGTTCTCTTTCCTGGTCAAATTTTACCTCTGCATATTTTTGAAGATCGCTACAGGATGATGGTCGAAGAGATAATAGATAAGGAGAGAGAGTTTGGCGTCGTTTTGATCGAACGGGGGAGTGAAGTCGGAGGAGGAGATACTCGTAAAAATATAGGTACTTTGGCTGAGATAATTGATTTCGAGAAATCAAATGATGGAAGATGGTTTCTTATCACACAAGGGACAAAGCGAATTAAAGCCGCTAGATGGTTAGATGATTTTCCATATCCAAAAGCGGAAGTATCAGTTTTTGAGGAAGAGCAGAGTATTTTCGTCGATTTGAAGGAGTGGTTGGAAACCGTGACTCACATGAGAAGAGTCTTAGCTATTCTCGCCGAGCTGGGAGACGACGTTGCGCCAATCTCTACTGATATCTCCTCGGACCCATTATTGGGAGTGTTTCAGATGAGTTCTGTTCTTCCTATTACTTCATTTGACTCTCAGAAATTGTTGGAAATTAATTCTTTTGAAGAAAGATATGCGTTGTTAAAAAAAATGCTTGTGACTCTTGAAGAAACCGCAAATTCACGACTTTTTCAATAAGAGGGTCTGGAGCGCTGCACAAGATAGCGTTGTCTTATGAGTTCAAAAAAGAAATTAGAAAATCTGTTGGATGTATTCCGTAATTACATTCGTCAGGAAACTGTAGAACCGGTCAAGTCGCTTTTCGGCTCAGTTCTTTTTCTATTTGTCGGCTCGTTATTTGTTTCAATCGGATTTATTCTTGTTTCAATTGGAGTGGTGGGCTTTTTTCAAAGATTTGAGGCAATGGACTTATGGTTTTCGTGGGTTCCGTATTTATGTGGATCGTTATTTCTTTTAATCGCAGTATTTCTCAGTATTAAATTTTTATTCCTGAAAAAAGGTAGCGATGTCTAACAAAAAAGTTTCTGAAAAAGATCTTGAAGAAGTCGTTGAGGATTTTTTTGGAAAAACTCTTCCAATTCAATCCGAAACTTCATCTCTATTAGTCATTGGTATGACTGCTGTGGTGGCAGCCGTAATTTTTGGAGTGTTCACTGCTGGAAAACGTTCGGGCAAGCTACTGTCTACTGTTGTTGAAATTAAGAGGTCATGACATTGTCTTTCCGTAAACTGCTTCTTAAGATCACATTCCGTTTCCTGACGAGAGGAAATAAACTCTTCGCTCCACTAGTTTTCTTTGGATGGATTATTTCTTTCCTGCGCTGGCTTTTGAGAAGAGAAAGAAAATCAAACAGCTTAATTGAAGATATCGGAGCAGGCGAAAATATTTCAATATCTCATCTTAAGCGACGCGACGATTCGGATCTCGATGGATAGGTCGTACCAGATTGGAGATCAGGTTTTACTCATAGACACCAAAAGGCGGCAGTATTTAATAACCCTCGAGGCGGGTGGTGAATTTCATACTCATTCAGGTGTCGTCTTTCATGATCGACTAATAGATGCTCCGGACGGAACGTCGGTGCTGTCGAGCTCAAACTCGACGTACATGTCCTTTAGGCCTTCTATGGCTGAATATATAAAAAAGATGCCAAGAGGCGCACAGGTTATATATCCCAAGGATATTGGGGCGATAATGATGATCGCAGACATTTTTCCAGAAGCAAAAGTTTTTGAAACGGGTGTGGGTTCCGGAGCGTTGTCAATGTCACTGTTGAGAAGCGGTGCAAATGTGTTTGGTTACGAAATTAGAGAAGATTTCGCGAATCGAGCTCAAGAGAATGTGAAAACTATGCTCGGAGAGAGCGCTTTAAAAAAATACAACGTGAAGATCAGAGACTCCTACCAGAATATTGAAGAGCAAGATTTTGATCGTGCAGTTCTTGATTTGCCGGAACCATGGCTAGTCGTGCCTCACTTGAAAGACGCTCTGTTAAGTGGCGGAATTGTTGTTGCGTATACCCCTTCGATCAAACAAGCAATAAAGTTTCGTGAAGCAATAGCGAATAATGGTTTTTCACTTGCAGAAACTATCGAAGTTCTGCATCGTGGATGGCATGTTGACGGGGAAGCTGTCCGTCCAGACCATCGCATGGTTGCGCACACGGGTTTTATTAGTTCAGGGCGACTGCTTTACAAGTGAAAATATCTTCTACAATTTTGCTTAATTTTCTTTTTTTATTAGTCGTTTCATGCTCTTCTTCTGCAAAAGACGTATCAGGTGATTCCTCGCTAGAAAATATCGAAGAATCCTCTTTGATTGATGAATGTTTAGAAGATTGCTCTAATTCTGGATTCTCACTATTGGACGATGATACACCAGAGATGGAAGAGAGTAACTCGGTGTTTCAGATAAAGGGACTGGGATGTAATTCTTTGCAGTATGGAACGGGATTTTTTGTGGAAGAAAACATTGTAGTTACCAGCGCGCATGTGGTTGCAGGAGTTAATTCACCAGAAATTTTTTATAACGGGATTGGATTTGATCTTGATTTTATTTCATTTGATCCAAATAGTGATTTAGCGATATTGAGAAGTGAAAACTTTCTACGGAAGCCTTTGAGGCTCGGCGAAGCTAAAAAAGGTGAGTCAGGGACAGTGGTGGCTTACGTCAAAGATGGAAAAAAAATAGTCAGTGAAATCAAAATTAGAGAAAAGATACTGGCTGTTGGTAAAGATATTTTTGGTCAACCAGGAGAATCAAGAGAAGCATTATCTCTTGAAGCGAAAATAGAATCGGGATTCTCAGGGGCCCCTGTCATTAATAGTGACTCAGAAGTGATTGGTGTTGTATTTTCACGTTCTAGGGGTGGAGAGTCAACTGCTTATGCTGTTCAGTCCTCTGAAGTAGAGAAAATATTGAAAGAAGAAGTTGATATAAGCAGCTCGACTAGTTGTATTCCTTTAATTAACTAGTCAACTTCTAGAAATATGCATTCTCCAGGACATTCTTCAGCAGATTCGATACAAGCTTCAACCTGATCGTCTGGAACGTTAGCTAAACCTTCTGGTCCTGCTCCGAAAACCTTATCTCCCTCTTTCACATAAGCGAGTCCATCGTCGAGAAGCACGAAAACGTCTGGTGCGATTTCTTCACATAGCCCGTCTCCTGTGCAGAGATCTTGATCAATCCAAACTTTCATTTGTGTATTCCTCCTAGGAAATAAGATTTACTCTATGTAAATAGTAACAATTACGGAGTGAATTTTGCTGAATGTTATGCATAAATTTTAAAATGTATTATCGTGAATTACTTCACACTATATTTTTTCAGGAGCTTAAATGGCAGATTCAAACGATGCTTCAGACCAGTCATTTAATCCGGATGTTGAAAAAAACGTATCTGACTCGCTAAAGGACAGTGAGGCGATGATGGAAGAAGTTAAAGAATTACGGAAACACAGGTTAGAAAACGCCCAAAAAATCAACCAACTAAGAAAAGAAAATCGTGACATCCTTTCCTCTTTAGAGCAAGAAAAAGCACGGAATGAGAAACTTGCTGACACCCTTGAGTCAGTCCGAGATCAGGTTCTTAGTTTGCGTGATGAAATAGAGAATCTTTCAAAACCGCCATCAGCCTACGGAACTATCGTGAAGATAAATGATGATGGAACTGTTGACGTTACGTCTTCAGGAAGAAAAATGCGAGTAAATGCTCTTCCATCAAAGATGGAAAGTCTAAAAATAGGTGACGAAGTGATTCTTAATGAATCAATGGTTCTGGTCGACTCACGTGATCCTGAGAGCAGTGGTGAGATAGTAAGGGTAAAAGAAGTTCTTGATGGGGGCAATAGAGCTGTGGTCGTAGGAAGAACCGACGAAGAACGTGTGGTAGAGATGACAATAGGGCTTCACGATTCTGGTCTAAGAAGCGGTGATTCGGTTCGTGTGGATGAAAGGTCCGGAATCTTGTTGGAGCGCCTACCTCGACCAGAAGTTGAAGATCTGGTTTTGGAGCAGATACCGAATGAGACATATGAGGATGTGGGGGGCTTGGATCGTGAAATTGAAATGATCGTTGATGCTGTAGAACTTCCCTTTATGCATAAAGAACTCTTTTCTTTATATGAATTACCAGCCCCAAAAGGTATTTTGTTATACGGACCACCGGGATGCGGCAAAACCTTGATTGCTAAGGCGGTAGCAAATTCATTAGCTCTGAAAGTTGCCGAAGTAACAGGCGATCAAGCGGCAAGAAGTTATTTCTTGAACATTAAAGGGCCTGAACTTCTTAACAAATATGTGGGTGAAACGGAAAGGCAGATAAGGCTTGTTTTTCAAAGAGCGCGAGAAAAATCTGAACAAGGGTGGCCAGTAATAGTTTTTTTCGATGAAATGGAATCGCTTTTCAGAACCCGAGGAACGGGAATTAGTTCTGATATGGAATCAACTATCGTACCTCAGCTTTTGGCGGAGATAGATGGAGTGGAAACTTTGCAAAATGTGATTGTTATCGGAGCTTCGAACCGCGAAGATCTCATCGATCCTGCGATTCTCCGACCCGGTCGGCTTGATGTGAAAATAAAAATAAAGAGACCAGATGAAGTTGCTGCCGCACAGATATTTAGTAGATATCTAACAGTAGATTTGCCTGTGGATTCTGAGCTGATCGACTCTCTTGGTGGGGGAGATCAAGATAAAGCTCTTAAAGCAATGACGGATGAGGCTGTTGCAGCCATGTACAGCACTCAGGAAGCTAATCAATTTCTTGAAGTTACCTATCAAAACGGTGAAAAAGAAGTTTTGTACTTCAAAGATTTTGCATCGGGTGCAATGATCGAAAATATCGTCAGAAGAGCAAAGAAGCTAGCTATAAAACGAGATCTTGCCGGCGGTGTAAAAGGTTTACAGGTTGAAGATCTCCTTACGGCAGTAAGGCAAGAGTTTCGGGAACATGAAGATCTTCCAAACACCACAAATCCCGACGATTGGGCCAAAATATCTGGCAAGAAAGGTGAGCGAATTGTGTACGTTAGAACTTTAGCTCCCGATACTCCCGAAGACAGTGGAGGGCGTTCTATCGAAGCTGTTACGACTGGGCAGTACCTGTAACAATCGCCTGTTTTTTGACTTAAGACAAGTTTTTTATTTTCTTGAGTTAAAGTCCGGTTGTGGCACTCCAAAGAATTTATGGGACTGAAACTGAATACGGAATAATTCATCGTGGGGTAAAAGACTCGAATCCCATAAGTGCTTCTTCCTTTTTGATCAACGCTTATTTAAGTAAAACAGCTGATCCGGGTATTGGTCCGAATTCACCCAGGGTGGGTTGGGATTTCATAGATGAAACTCCTGGGACAGACATTCGCGGTTTCTCCCCAATGGGGTCCTTGCCTCCTGAAATAGAGCCTAATTTGGTTAATGCGGTTCTTGCTAATGGTTCCCGATACTACGTTGATCACGCCCATCCTGAGCTAAGTACACCGGAGTGTTTGGATCCACTTTCTTTATTGCGATGGGATAGGGCGGGTGACGAAATTCTTATAAAGTCTATGTCTGCCGCGAATGAAGCATTGCCAGATGGTGAAGAGTTAATCATTTACAAAAATAACTCTGATGGTAAAGGAAACAGTTATGGATGTCATGAGAATTATCTGATCAGTCGGGATACTCCTTTCGGGAGAATTGTTCAACATGCAACTACACATTTTGTAACAAGACAGATTTTCACTGGCGCTGGAAAAGTTGGAAGTGAGGCAGTGGGTGAAAAGAGAATGGAAATACCCTTCCAGTTGACTCAAAGAGCAGATTTCTTTGAAGAAGAAGTGGGTTTAGAAACCACCCTGAAAAGACCGATTATCAATACAAGAGATGAGCCTCATGCTGACCCGCTTAAATACAGACGGCTTCATGTAATTGTTGGAGATGCAAATCTTTGCGAAGTGTCTACTTTTTTGAAATTGGGAACAACGGGACTTTTGATGGCAATGATAGAGGATGATTTTTTGGATAATCAATTAAAAATTGCAAATCCTGTTCATGCGCTTCAGCAGGTGTCGCGCGATATGTCATTGAAGACTCCGATTCTCATGGAAGGTGGTAAAACCGCTACGGCTTTATCCATCCAATGGGAACTATTTGAACGTTCCAATAACTACCTAAATAAATTTGGCTCTGAAAATGTTGGTGGTGAAAGCGTGCTGAAAGTAATGGATTATTGGGAAAAGGTATTGTCAGCTTTGTCCTCTAATCCTGAACAGTTATTCGGGTTTCTGGATTGGGTAACAAAGAAAAAAATTATTGATTCTTACGCAGACAGACATGATTTGAATGTAGATGATTACAAATTGGCGGCTCTAGATTTGCAATACCACGACCTCCGACCCGAAACGTCGCTTTTTTTGCGTGTGGCGACTGAAAAGATTGTTTCAACAGAAGAAGTTGAATTGGCCATTGAAAATCCCCCGGAGGGAACTAGAGCGTTTTTCAGGGGGAGATGCCTACAAAAATGGCCAGAGAATGTGTTGGTCGCTAATTGGGATTCGATAGTTTTTGACACCGGAGATCAAAATCTTCGTCGCGTTCCAATGATGGAACCTTTAAAAGGAACTTCTGAACATGTGGGAGATCTGATTGATAGTTGCGAAACCGTAATAGAGTTAATTGAAAGTATTTCAGAAACGATTCAATAATTGAGGTCTTAAAAATGGCTGAAAGTGAACAAAAAAAACGTAAAACATCGGAAATTGATAAAAGTGAATCGGAGTTAATTGATCCGACTTCTACTCGCAGTGAAGAGCTTTCCTCTGAACTGGATGAGCTTCTTGACGAGATAGATGAAGTGTTAGAAGAAAACGCAGAAGAATTTGTCAAGAATTATGTACAAAAAGGCGGGGAGTAGGCAAGCTTATTCTGCTTGTAGAGTCTTATTGTGACACTTCCTATTTTTACACCACCTGACGATCCGGGACCTAGTTTTCTCGGTCTCTTAAAAAAAGTTGGGCTTGACGACAGGGTTCTAGAAAGAATCGACAACAATAATCCGATTACGCACGGCACAACAATTGTCGCTATTCGCTATAGCGATGGAGTTCTTATGGCCGGTGACCGTAGAGCCACGAGTGGACATTTGATAAGTCACAGAACCATGGAAAAAGTTTTTCCAGCAGATGCTTTTTCTGGGGTAGGAATATCTGGAGCTGCAGGACCGGCCATGGAAATGGTGCGGTTATTCCAACTGCAACTTGAGCATTACGAAAAAGTTGAAGGTTCACCTTTAAGCCTTGAAGGAAAAGCTAACCAGCTAAGCCTTATGCTTAAAGGCAACTTTCCTGCGGCAATGCAGGGGCTGGGAGTCGTACCAATTTTTGCAGGGTTTGAAGAAAAAACTGGTCAAGGAAGATTATTTCAATTTGATATTACAGGGGGTCGTTATGAAGAAAAAGATTTTGTATCTACAGGGTCGGGAAGTCTCCATGCTGCAACAGTAGTAAAACTCCGTCATTCTTCATCTGTGGGTCTTAGCGAAGCCATTGATATTTCACTAGAGGCGCTTCTGGAAGCGGCCGAGGAAGATAGCGCCACCGGTGGTCCTGACCTGGTGAGGGGTATATATCCTGTAATCGCAAAAATTGATTCGAATGGATTTGAACGTATAACTGATGAAGAACTTCAAGGTCGTACCGAAACGATACTTGAGAATATTTCTGAAAGGGGAAATTAGTTGCCATGACTATGCCAATGTATGTTTCACCTGAACAGTTGATGAAAGACCGCGCCGACTATGCGCGAAAAGGGATTTCACGAGGCAGGGCCGCAGTTGCCTGTACATACTCTGAGGGTGTTTTATTGTGCGCTGAAAATCCATCAAAGACCTTGAGAAAAGCCGGTGAGATATATGACAAAATTGGTTTCATGGGAGTCGGAAAATATAGCGAGTTTGATCAATTACGTATAGCAGGAATAAGACATGCAGATTTAAAAGGTTACTCGTTCAGTCGTGATGACGTGGATGCGCGCTGGCTCGCCAATCAGTACGCACAGATTCTGGGTCAGTACTTCACCCACGAGATGAAACCTCTTGAGGTGGAAATGATAGTCGCTGAAATAGGTGATTCTAAAGAAGATGATCAAATTTTTCATTTGCTTTATGACGGAACTGTTATGGACACTTCTTCTTTTGTGGTAATCGGAGGGGAAGCTGAACTTATCAGAGATCGAATTGAAGAAAGTTGGAAAGCTGGTTCTTCTCTTGAAGAGGGTGTCAAATTAACAACAGAGGCATTGTCAGGACCCGATAGAAGCTTTTCATCAGATGAACTTGAAGTAGCGATTCTTTCACGTGGGAATGGTAGAAGGGCTTTTACTCGAATAGAAGGTGATGAGTTAAACGGGCTTCTTGCCTGAAGCTCGTAAGTCTCAGACAAATGCAGAGACGAATTTATGGTATCGAAAGCGAGTATGGAGTTACTTGCACAGTTGACGGGCAAAGACGCTTAAGCCCTGATGAGGTTGCTAGATATCTGTTTAGAAGAGTTGTTTCCTGGGGTAGAAGCTCGAATGTTTTTTTGCAAAATGGAGCACGTCTTTACTTAGACGTAGGTTCGCATCCTGAATATGCGACTCCAGAGTGTGATTCTGTTAGATCCGTAATTGCTTATGAAAAAGCAGGCGAAAGAATATTAGAACAACTTTCTAAAAGTGCCGAAAAGCGTCTAAACGAAGAAGGTGTAGAAGGAAAGGTATACCTTTTTAAAAACAACACTGATTCTGCTGGTAATTCATACGGCTGTCATGAAAACTATTTAACGAACAGGCGAGACGAGTCGCTTCAATATTCCGAAGTTTTAATTCCTTTTCTTATAAGCAGACAGATATATGCAGGTGCCGGAAAAATTTTACAGAGTGGAAACGGGGCTATTTATTGCATTAGTCAAAGAGCGGAACATATTTGGGAAGGTGTTTCAAGTGCTACGACTCGGTCACGGCCGATTATTAATTCACGTGATGAGCCGCATGCTGACGCGGAAAGATTTCGTCGTTTACACGTGATAGTGGGAGATTCGAATATGAGTGAGTACGCCTCTTTTCTGAAGGTAGGTGCTTGCGGGTTGCTTTTACGTATGTTGGAAGAGCCAAATGTTATTTTTCGTGATATGACCTTAGAAAATCCGATAAGAGCTATCCGGGAAATTAGTCACGATCTTACTTGCAAACGAAAAGTTAAGTTAACCAACGGACGTGAGATGTCGGCTCTTGAGATGCAAAAAGAGTTTTTAGAAAAAGCGCAACGTTTTTCCGAGATGCGTGAATTTAACGAAGAGGAAAAAGAAGTTATGAAAATGTGGGAACACTGTTTGGACCGTCTAGAGCACGATCCTCTTTCCTTGTCAGCTGAATGTGATTGGGTCGCGAAGTATCATTTGGTGGAGAAGTATCGGGAGCGTAACAATCTCCCACTTGCTGATTCACGAGTGGGACTTTTGGACCTTCAATATCACGATATAAATAGGCACAGAAGCTTGTTTTATCGAATGAATAGAAAGGGTTTGAGCAGAAATATTTTAGACGAAGAAGAAATAAGACATGCTGTGGATGAACCTCCCGAAACGACTCGTGCACGGTTAAGAGGTGAATTTATTCGTCGCGCCAAAGAGAAGAAACGTGATTACACAGTTGACTGGGTTCATTTAAAGTTGAATGATCAAGCTCAACGAACCGTCCTCTGCAAAGATCCGTTTCGCTTCGAGGATGAAAGAGTTCAAAAGCTCATTGATTCTTTATAGAAGTTAAGGGTCTAATATACATTTGTGAAAAAAATTGAAAGGCTTTTGAATCTAATCTCAGCTCTTCTGTCAACAGAGAGACCGCTCAGCCGACACGAAATACGCGAACGTATACCTGGTGCTTACTCGGAGAGCGATGAGTCCTTTAGACGCACCTTCGAAAGAGATAAAGACGAATTGAGAGCTTTAGGTCTTCCAATTTCCCTGGAAAAGATTCCAGGTACAGACCCACCTCTAGAGGGATACCGTATACACAAGAGCGACTATGAAGCTGACCATCCATCACTAGAAGGTGACGAAATAGCAGCTTTGCATTTAGCATCAAATTTAATTCGCTTACAAGGAGATGACATAGACTCAACTTTTTACAAAATGGGAGGAGTCTTAAAAGAAAAACCATCAGCATTAAGTGAAATACCCACAGAGAGGTTGATGGAACTATGCATGCAAGCTTTACACGAACATCAATCTATTTTTTTTAAGTATAAAAATGAAAGACGCGAGGTGAATCCATATCGACTTGTTTTTTCGGGTGGCAGGTGGTATTTGATCGCTCATGACAATAATCGTGAGGGTATTAGACATTTTAGACTTGATCGTATTCAAGGCGAAATTGAGTTAACTACCCAAAAGTTTGAACCTAGCGATGAGTTTTCAGAGATAAGTGAGGAGCCACCATGGCGCTTTGGTGAAGAAGAAAACTTGGTGGAACTGAAGATAAATAAAAGCCATGTATCTTGGGCTCTTGAAATAATTGGTCAGAAATCTGCATATGAGGAACTTTCCGATGGTTCCATAATTTTGTACGAAGTCGTACGCGATTGGCAAATTTTTCGTAGTTTCGTCTTTTCTTTTCTTGATGCTGCTGAGTTGCTTAACCCCCCAGAGTGTCGTGAAGCATTGATTGAATGGTTGGAGTTGATCAAATGAGAGAAATGAATTCAGCAGAAAGAATCAAACGTTTGTTAGCTGTGCTTCCTTGGATTGAAAGTCAAAATGGTCCTTATCTAGAGGAAGTGGCTGCAAGATTTGACTACCCACAGAGAGAATTAATCGAAGATCTAGAAAACGTTGTTTTCTTTGTTGGTGTCTACCCATTTACACCAGATTGCTTGATTGAAGTGTCGATCACTGAAGAAAGAGTTTGGGTGCGGTATGCAGATTGGTTTAGGCAGCCAATGAAATTGAGCAAAAAAGAACTGACTGCATTACGCGCTGCGGGAGAAGCGCTTATTAATTTCGGTGGATCGTTGACAAATGAAATAGAAGACGAGTTGGGCCCTCTGGAGAGAGCTTTGACCAAATTGTCGGTTTTTGAGGGTGGTTCGGAAAATCTTTTAGAGATAAAGTTAGCAACCCCGACAAAGCATCTTCTTGACGTCCAGAATTCTATTAAGTATAAAACCGTCATACAGATTGAGTATTTAGCCGGCTCACGAAACGAAATTTCCTCTCGCAAAATAGAACCTGAAAAGATTTTAGCTAATGGAGGAAAATGGTACGTCCAGGCTTATTGCAAAAGTTCATCAGCTGTTAAGACTTTTCGTGTTGACAGGATAAAAGATATTAAGACTTTAGATGAGATCAGAGAGAGTAATTCGGTTGAGTATTCAACCACTGAAGATTTTTTTAATTTAGATAACTTTCCTACTGCGATTATTGAAATCCCGATTGGAGATAAATCTCTTATCGACGGATTTCCAAATATAGAAATTGAAGAGGTCTCAGAAGAAAAAATTAGGTTAATTTGTCCTGTTGCTTCGGAGGTCTGGTTTAAGTATTTATTGATGGTTCTCGGATCGGGAGCTGAAGTTTTAGAAATGCCGACAGGAATAGAGAACATTTTCCGTTCAAAGGCGGCTGAAGAAATCTTAGTAATATATAACTCCTAACGGCCACACGCAGTCAGAAAATGCGACTAAGTTGTCCACGTGGATGGTGAAAATAAAAACGAAGAATCCAATGATGGTTTTACTGATACCGAGAAATGGGCACAAGAAGTTTTAGAACGTGCAAGAAATCGTTCCGAGGGTTCTTTCGATCCTGAAGATTCCCCTAATGAAGGTAATTCAGAATCGCAAATTAAAGATGCGGACTCAGACGAAGGAAATCAAATTCAAAGCCAGATGGAAGAATCATTCCGCGGGTCAATTGTCACCCTTGAAGACATTGAAGGTGAACAAACAGTTGCCTCCATGCCTATAGATGTTGACCAAAAAAGTATAAATAGTAATGATGATTTTTTCTCTTCTACCCTCAAAGGGACTCGTAGGTCTATAGTCGAGTGGGCGGTAGTTTTAGTTGGCGCAATCGGGCTTGCTTTAATAATAAAAGCTTTTCTTTTTCAGGCCTACTACATCCCATCGCCATCCATGAACCCCACACTTCTTGAAGGTGATCGAATTTTAGTAAACAAGCTGAGTTACGATCTTCACTCTGTTAACAGGGGTGACTTGATCGTCTTCTCTACACCAGAAGAAACTCAAAGTGGGGATGATTTAATAAAGCGTGTAATTGGGCTACCTGGGGAATTTGTAACGGTTGAAGACGGAAGAATCGAAATCGATGGTGGCTTGTTGCTGGANCCNTATCTACCTTTNNGGACTGAAATGANTTCATTTGTTAACCCCATTAATTGTGTCAATCGTCCCGAAGANCCTTNNGGATGCAGAATTCCTGCAGATCATGTTTTCGTGATGGGCGATAACAGAAGCAATTCGCGAGATAGTCGTTTTTTCGGCCCAGTTCCTACTGACGATATTGAAGGAAGGGCATTCATCCGTATATGGCCCTTTGGAGACTTTAAGAGACTCTAGGTCCCCGGTTNGTATACTCTTTCCATGATGTGGTCATTTTTGANACGTGGTCACTGAAAACCCCGTCAATTCCGATACTGAAAAGCCAACTTAGTTGCCTTTCCTGTTGAGCATCCCAGGCGAAACTTCGAATTTGGAAGCGATGGCAGAGTGAAACAAGGCCCTCGTTCCATTCGGAAAAGTGCATATTGAATGCGTCAGCGCCGATTTCGCATAGATTNGCAATTCTTCTTTCAGGCCCTTCTTTTAAGCCTTCGAGGGTCGTTGAATTAACNAGTCTTACTGATTCGTCCAAGTCACGCCACAAGGCTATTTTTTCGATATCCGGATGGCAAAGCCACAGTTTTTTCATAGGGAANAAGTACTTTTTAGANANCCTTAGAATTTCTTGAATAGCCTTTTCNTCTTTAACATCAATAGAAAAGTCATACTCTCCGTCAATTTGGGAATAAAAGGTCTCTAATGATGGAATAGATGACGGCAGATTGAGCAGTTCACACTTATTGATTGCTTTACGCTTGAAAAAATGACCAAAGCGACGATNATGGTGAAGAACGACGTTTCCGCATTTGGTTAATTGTGCATCGCTTTCTAGCCCATTAGAGCCATTCGAAAGAGCTTTTTTAAATGCCTCNATTGTATTTTCAGGGGCATCGGCCTTNCCNCCGCGATGAGCAAACAGTAGTGGCGGTGTTTCGATTCGGTTTAGATCTTCCATGTATTAAGCATGCCCCAAAGAGGTATCTATGTGATTCATTTGATGCTTATTCTGTAGGATCACAGAATGGGAAATATTGGCAGTGGGGAAGTTTTAGTTATTTTGATTTTAGGCCTGCTGGTACTTGGACCTGAACGTCTTCCAGAGTTCGCTAGAAAAGTTGGAAACTTTATAAGAGAAGCAAGGAGAATGAGTAGAAGTTTTCAGGAGGAACTTCGTAATGCTGTGGAGGATCCCGACATCGAAATGAAAGCTAGAGCCCAAGGGGCNCTTTTGTCGCAAGAGCAAAATATTACTAACGATCAAGAGAATCAGAGCGATCAAGAGAATCAGAGCGATCAAGAGAATCAGAGCGATTAAGTGGCTGAAATAGAAAAAGATCGGATGCCTTTACTGGGACATCTTCAAGAGTTGAGAAAGAGGTTATTGGTATCTTTCATTTCGATTTGCGCTGGAGGAATAGCTTGCTGGTTCCTCTATGACGCNATTCTCGATTTATTATTGGAGCCATATTGTGAAATACGGGATGGTTCAGAACCAGAGCGTATTTTTGGAAGTGGCTGTGAATTGTTAGTAACAGACCCTCTCGAGCCTTTCAGTGTGAGATTGACAGTTGCTGGGTACGGAGGAATAATACTTTCCATTCCTATGCTTCTTTGGCAAGCATGGCGATTCATTGCGCCTGGTTTACTGTCTAAAGAGAAAAAATGGGCGATACCTTTTGTCTTGACAGGCCTCTTATTGTTTGCAACAGGCTCACTTCTTGCTTACTGGAGTATTCCTCGAGCTCTAGATTTCCTAGTGGAAATTGGGGGACCTGANCTGGTGAGTGTATTTTCACCGGCTAAATACATTGGTTTTGTAATAAAGATGATTGTTGCTTTTGGGATTGGATTCGAGTTTCCATTGCTTTTGATATTTTTACAGTTNCTTGGCGTGTTAACACCATCTNCCTTAAGAAGAAGTCGAAGATATGCAATTGTAGGGATTGTTGCTCTGGTGGCAGTTTTGACTCCCAGTGGAGACCCTTTTACNTTGTTGATACTTTCTGTTCCCATGTTGATATTTTATGAATTAGCAATACTTGTAGGTTCTTTACGGAATCGTAGATTGCAGACCAAGGCGTGAATATAAATTTTCCTTACAAATTAGATCATTTTCAAAAAGAAGCTATCAAAGCTTTAGATGCCAGTAANTCGGTTCTTGTNACAGCGCCAACTTCGAGCGGAAAAACCTTTGTGGCAGAGTACGCNATTGAAAAAGCCCTTGAGGAATCCAAACACCTTTACTACACAGCCCCTATAAAAGCTTTATGTAATCAAAAGTTTCGTGATTTTTCAAATCAGTTTGGAGAAGAAAATGTCGGTCTTNTAACTGGGGATCATTCGATAAGAAGTGATTCAAAAGTTCTTGTAATGACTACAGAAGTTTTGCGAAANATGCTCTACAGTTCCCGGGGANCCCCNGAAGACTTGCGATATGTGGTTCTTGACGAAATTCATTTTTTAGAGGATCCATATCGTGGCGCTGTGTGGGAAGAGATAATTCTGACTTTGCCGAAAAATGTTCTCATTGTTGCTTTGTCAGCAACGGTTTCTAACGCAGATGAGCTTAAAGATTGGATCACCTCAGTGCGAGGAAACATTGAGAAAATAACTCGAGAGACGCGTCCGGTTCCATTAAAGGGGCATTTTTTTGCTGTGGAAAAAAGTAGGAANCATCAATTAACCAGAATTGAAATACTAAAAAATGGAAAACCAAATAGCAGNGGGCAAATATTCAGCAATGCACGGAGGGGAAGAGGAAAACAGAATTTTAGGCGTTGGNCAACTCCGAGAAGGAGTGAGATTGTCGCTGAGTTGAAAAAGTTGGAAATGTTGCCGGCTATATATTTTATTTTTAGTCGNAAAGGCTGCGATGAGGCTAGAGATTCGATGGTTAGATATGTAGGATCGCTCAACAATAGTGAGGAGGGTAAAAAAGCACGAAAATACGCCGAAGAAAGATTTGCATTACTAACTGAAGAAGAAAAAAGAATTTTGCGTGTTGACTTGCTTTTGGAAGGNCTAGAAAAAGGATTTGCGTCGCACCACGCGGGACTACTGCCGTTATTCAAACAGACAATTGAGGAATTGTTTTCCTTAGGTTTGCTTAAATTAGTATTTGCAACAGAAACCTTAGCGGTGGGAGTAAATTTACCGGCTAGGTCTGTGGTNATAGAAAAATTAACTAAGTTCAATGGAGAAAGCCATGAGCTGCTCAAACCAAGTCAATTTACGCAATTGACCGGAAGAGCGGGACGGCGAGGAATTGATGTCGAGGGACATAGCTTTACATGCTGGTCTCCTTTTGTTCCATTTAACGAAGTAGNGGATTTACTTACAAGTAAAGAATTTGCACTTATTTCTGCTTTCACACCNACATACAACATGCTGGCAAATCTATTGTCCACCCGTAGTGAGAGTGAAGCTGCAGAGTTATTGGCAAATTCTTTTGCACAATTTCAATGGGTGAGGAATACCAGAAATATGAATTCTGGATTGATTCAAGAGGTCCAATTTCGTAGAAATGTATTAGAAGCAACCGGACTAGCTGACGGTTGGAGTTTGACTGAAACTGGGATGCCGCTAACAAAGATATTCAACGAATCTGATCTTCTGGTAACACGCGCAATTTCTGACGGGATCTTGGATGGACTTCCACCAGAAGAATTAGCNGCGTTAGTTTCATGCTTTATTTTTAGAAGTAGAGGAAAAGAAAAGCGTGGAAAGAAAAGTCGAGAATCAGAAAATTTCATAAATGAAAGTATTAAGGAATTGATGCTACTAAATGATGAGATCGAAAGAATAGAAGTCGGATTCGGAATACAACCAAACACACCTCCAGATCCAGGTTTTGCAAAGGTTGTATTTGACTGGGTTTCTGGCCGAACTTTGAGTGAAGTTCTAACCAAAGAGTTAACTGGCGGAGAATTTGTAAGAAATATACGTCTATCCGTTGACTTGCTTAAACAAATCTCTAATGTGGCCGCCCCAGAGACAGCAAAGTTATCGTTACGAACTGTTGAGCTAATGGAAAGAGGAGTCGTATCGTTGGGTGGGGAATTTGAATCAGAGGTATTACAGGAAAAAGGTCTCTAGATGAACATTGAAAAAGGCAGAAGTTGGGGGTCTTTATCGCCGCTACCTCCCGAAGGGGTGATTATTAAAACCAACAAAGAACTTTTGGAGAAAGTCAATGATTGTAAAAGGCAGGGAATTGATTTACCTACATTTGGATTATTAGGAGGTGACTTGTGGAGAACTCTTGGCGGACGCCGTGCGGAGGAACGTCTTTACGGTGGAGAAGCCACTACTTTGGATATAGATCTAGGTTGTGCATTGCTTGACGGTAAAATTTTTTGGTTTTGTGCCCATATGTTCATAGGAAGCAAGCTCAAAGGTGAAAAAATCTTTATTTCTAATGTCGCTCATTATGGAAAAATGAATCCAGCACCGAAGGCTCACCCCGGCGATGGAAAATTTGACATGCTGGAAGTTAAATTATCTCCGTTTCAAACCTTCAAGGCAGTAAAGCGTGTTTCTGCGGGAACTCATATCCCACATCCAGGAATTAAATATAAACAAGTCAGCTCTGAACAGTTTTCATTTGGGAAAAAACTTAGTATTGAAATTGATGGGAAAAATATCGGTAAGTTTTCAACAGTTTCTATTCGTATAGAAAATGAAGCTTTAAGGGTGGTTATTTAATCAATGACTCGAGCGTTAGAACAATGACTTCACAATTTGTTAATGAGACCACTTTCAAAAGAGAAAATGAAAATAACTGGATCGGAAACCTAGACGAAAATTGGAATATTGCCGGTATACCAAATGGTGGTTATCTTTTGGCGGTTGTGTTGCGAGCTATGCAAGAACAAGCCGAGTTGAAAAATCTACTATCTGTAAATGCTCACTATCTGCGACCAGGGGTAACTGGTGAAGAAGCAATAGTTGAGTCAATGACTCTTCGGAAAGGAAGTACTGTCTCAACTAGCAGCGCTTCACTTAAACAACGAGAAAAGCTCTCCTTGCAGGTTTTAGCTGCGTTTGGTGAATTTAAAAAAACAGATGATAGTTTTCCAAAAGTCGAACTGGAGCCTCCAGACATACCTTCGCCAGAGAATTGCGAAAAGAGGTCAGCAGAAAATCAGGGTGTAGATCTATCGATTCAAAAACGAGTTGATGTTCGTGTGGCTAAAATGAGAGGTGATTCTGGCAGATCGGAGTTGTATGGATGGATAAAATTCTGTGATTCAGCTCCTGTAGATTCGCTAGCATTAGCACTTTTTTCTGATGCTTTCCCACCATCAATCTTTGCAAAACTTGGAAGAGTGGGATGGGTTCCCACGGTTGAATTAACGGTTCATGTGAGGAATCTCCCAAAAGAAGGTTGGATAATGGGACACTTTTTTACTGATGATTTGCAAAATGGCAGCATGATCGAGACAGGTCGTCTTTGGGACAGCGATGGTTGCCTTGTAGCACAAAGCAGGCAACTAGCTTTGTTGAAGCAAACTAGAGAGAGTTAGTCCATTTTTTTTATCATTTCTATCAGAAAGATACTGAGCGACGTAATGCAAGCCAAAATAACCGAAAGCGCCATCGCTTGACCGCGCAGCTCTTGTCCGGGGGTGCTGAGAAGCCTGTATATAACCAAGGGCGCCGTGAGAGTGTCGGGATTTCTCGGCAAGAATGATGTTGCCCCAAATTCGCCTAAGGATATAGCAAAAGAAAAGCCTCCACCTACTAGAAGTGAGCGAAGAGAGAGCTTGAAATCGATATTAAACCAGCTCTTTATGGGTCTTACTCCGAGAAGTTGTGAATTCTCATGCAGTAGCGTAGGGATCCGTCGCATTGTTGGAACAACACTTCTAACAACAAAGGGAACACCTAAAAGCGCATGAAGTGATGGGATCATCCATTGGGAGCTGCGTAAATTTGTTAAGGGGCCGGTAAATGAAAGAAAAATTCCAAAACCTATTGTTACAGCTGAGATGCCCAGAGGAATAGATGTGGAGACATTTAGAAAAGTAGAAAGTTTTTTACTTCCATGAACGATGATTGTGGATGCTACTAAGCCGATAAAGGAAGCAATGAGTGTCGCTAGAAGGGCAAAACGTAAGGAGTTCCATAGCGAATCAATAGGAGTTATAGGAATAATATTTGTCCGCTTGGTTAATCCAGTAAAAAAAGTAAATAAATTCGACTTGCCTGTACCTAGCGATCTTTCAATGAGGATTAAAACAGGTAGACCAAACAGACAGAAAAGATAAGTTAAATGAAAAGCCAGAGTTCGCTTACGAGTTTTTTTTCTTCTTTTTCCAGAAAGCCCCCCACTTGAAGACTTCTGTTTCTCAGCCTTTGTCAGAGTCCATGACAATAAAATAACGACTAGCAACTGAATCGACGCAAAAGCACTCGCGGTGCTTATTTCACCACGCCAAATAGCTTGTCTCCAGATTTCTGTTTCAATTGTCGAATTTTTTGGACCGCCAAGGATGAGGATTACCCCAAATGAAGTTACGCAAAATAGAAATATCGTAGTCGCAGCTGAAAATAAAGCTGGTTTCAAACGGGGAAGAGTGATTATGAAAAAAGTACGAATTCTTCCGGTTCCGAGTATTCGGGACTGATTTTCCGGGTTGTCGTTTAGTCCCTCCCAATAAGTTGAAATTATACGAATTGCTATTGATGCATTGAAAAAAGTATGAGCAATCAAAATTGCCCATACTGTGTGGCGCAAGTTCACTGCACCCTCGTCAAGATTGAACTTTGTAAATACTGCGGTGAAGGCACTTCCAACGACGACAGTAGGTAACACAAAAGGAATCGTGATTAATGATCGAAGAATTTTTTTCCCTTTAAATTCGTACTTAGTGAAAAAGTAAATAGCCGGAAATGCAAAAGCGATCGAAAGAAAAGTTGATACGAGGGCTTGCCAGATCGTAAACCAAGTGATTTCCCAAAATCTTGCATTTNCGAGAATCTCACGAACTGGCTTGAAAGAATAGGCTGAAGCCTCTTTTAGGATCTGGAAAATAGGAAGGAAAAATAATAGGGCAAGAAAAGAAACTGGCAACAGGGCAATCGCCCATTGCTTTGCCCGAATGAAAGAATTCAGCGAAGCACCGTTTCTGTCCAAATATCAGTCCAATTGTTTCGACCGGTTTCGATTTCAGATGGGGAGAGCATATTCAAATTATTTATGATTTCTGGATAATTCTCGAATTGGCTTGGCAGGGCGGCTTCTGTTGAAACTGGCATCATGAACATGTTTAAAGGAATGTCTTCTTGAAATTTTCGGGACAATAAAAAGTCGATCAGAAGTTCGGCTTCAGACCTCTTTTTACTGTTTTTTAAGATTGCCGCATATTCAATTTGNTCGAAGCANGTATCTTCAANTATTCCAGTCGGAGATANTTCAACGGGTGGATCNGAGTAGATGAGTTCTGCTATNGGGCTTGAAGCATAAGATACCACTATNGATTTTTTCCCACCNCCAGCAATGAAATCNCCGTAATACGAACTTTCCCAATCGCTTGCTACGGAAACGCCATTTTGGTTAAGAAGTTGCCAAAAATTTACCCAGTCGCTACCGAAGTGGGAAATAGATGCAAGTAAAAAAGCTAATCCGGGTGAAGATGTTTCAGGGTTTTGAACTACCAACAAACTGGCATATGCGGGGTCGAGTAAATCGTTAATACTGCCTGGCGGCGGAAAGGAATCATTAAATGAACTCTTCCAATAATTCACGCAAACGTGTCCGTAGTCAATTGGGGTTACATAGTCAGACTTTTCGTAGATCAGTCCATCAATTATCTTAGACTTAAGCGAAGATGCGTAGGGAGTGAAAATATCAGCATTTAATGCTCTGCTGAGGAATGTGTTATCAACCCCGAATACAACATCACCGATAGGGTTTTCCTTTGTCAAGATTGAACTTGAGATTAATTGCCCCGTATCACCTAAAGATAGTTGCTCCACCGTTATGCCGGTTTGTGAAGTGAATGTGTCAAATAATCCATCAGAAATCGCAAAAGAATCGTGTGTAATCAGAGTTACAGAGGATTCGTTGATTTTATTGGCAGGCGTCTCGGAACTCCCACAGGCGAAAATTGCAAAAAAGATTATTGCTGCTGGAAACTTTATGTATCTTTTCATTATTCCTCCGCTGGCATTATCCAGATCAGGTATTCGGGTCAACTGCCCTCCAAAGTAGGATTCAGTCCTCTCAACTCGGATGGTCCGAGCTCCCCGTATGACAATCCCTATAGTATCGCATTTAAGGTTATTAGTTTTAAATTATCTGGATTGGATAGAAAAGGTTTCAGGCATGCGAGTTTTAATCACAGGAGGCGGCACGGGTATTGGTCGTGCGTGTGCAGAGTCTCTAGCGGCAAACGGTGCTGATGTAATTATCTGTGGTAGAACTCTAGAGACCCTTCAACTGGCCAGTNAAGAAATTCACTCAAAACATAGCGCGAAAGTTGAGTATGTGCTTTGTGATGTAACCAATGAAGAATCGGTTGAAGAGTGCCTATCAAAAGCAGCTGGAACCGCAAAAACCTTAGATGGTGTAGTGGCTAACGCAGGTGGAGCGATTGGACTTGGATCTTACGAAGATNTAGATACNGATCAATACCTAGACACTTTAAAATTAAATGTTTTAGGGACTATGCATTGTGTAAAACATTCGATTTCTTATCTCGCCAATAATGGGGGAGGGTCATTCATAGGCATGTCTTCAATAGCTTCGACTCTCACCCACCGTTATTTCGGCGCCTATACAGTCTCGAAAGCTGGGATTGAAGCGATGATGANAAATGCCGCTGATGAGTTCGGGCATCTGAAAGTCAGATTCAATGCTGTCAGGCCCGGGTTTATAGCTACAGAAATAATGGAAGTGATTCCACGTGACAGTGAAATATTTAATAGTTATGTTCAGAACATNCCNCTGGGAGAAGTTGGTAAACCNTCAGATGTAGCTTCTCTTGTNAAATTTCTACTTTCCTCTGAATCGAATTGGATTACCGGGCAAATTTTTACTATCGACGGCGGACATTCTTTGCGAGCCGGCCCGGATTATTCAGAGTTTTTTAATATCTGAATCAACTGAGATTATCATTTCTGCCAGTAATCTTTTCGCGAGTTGGTACACGGGCGAGTATGTACCAAATTCCAATAACAGCCACACCCACTACAAGTGATCTTAGGAAAATATTTTTCAATAGCAGAACTGTTGCTAAAGCTGAAAATATGAATATCGAGGAGAGAGCAAATAGTTTCGCTTTTTTCGGCATGCCTAACCCTTCGCGAAAATTCGAAATTGCCGGACCAATTTTAGGAAGTCCTAAAAGCCATTTTTCAAAACGTGGATTTGAAATTGAAAATAACCAAGCCGCCACAATCATGAAGACAGTTGTGGGAAGCCCAGGTACCACTATTCCAATAATTCCCACCAAGACACATATAAAACCAAGAAGAGTTAAAGTTGCTTTTTTTGCTTTTGTTATGACTTTTTTTGTAGCTGACATTTACTTAATAAATTTCAAGATAAAAGTTCTGAAATATCAATAGCCACGAGAATTAAGAGAAGAATAATTACAGACACATTAATGCCCGCGACGATCCACTTAAGATTGTGGTTGCTCTTCCAGAATCTACGAATACTCCATACGTTGAAAAAAATTGCAACTAGACCAATAGGTAGGCCCAATCCCGCTGTGATTCCACCAGCTACTCCTAGAAGCGGCAAAAGCCACGGAAACACTACATATGATAATGTGCATCTAATTCCAGAAATCACCATTGAGGTTGAGAAAGTTTTGCTAGCTGAATCCAACTCTGCTTCTTTAGAAATATCAAGGCTCATATATTAAGCCTGCCATGAAAAAATCATTTATGGACAAAACTCCGATCATAATAAGTTGATGAATAGAGGATAGTTTCGTTTCTGGACGGAAGGTAATTATATGTCAATCTTAATGAAGGGCTTTTCAGAAAGTAAGGGAGATGAAATTGCTCTGGTGGATGATAATGGTTCAATAAGCTGGAAAGATTTTGATAAACGAGTTAATTCACTTGTTAACGGGTTTAGAAAATCTGGTCTTGTACAGGGTGATTCCGTGGCGATTATAGCTGGGAACAGAATGGAGTGGTTTGAAACCTCTTTTGCGTGTGCACATGCCGGCCTGATATATGTGCCAGTTAATTGGCATTGGGTTGCAGATGAGCTCGCATACGTCTTTGAAGATTCTGCTTGCAAAGCGGTTATGGTTGACGAACGTTTCCAGGAAGAGGTTAAGAAAAGTCTTGCAGATCCTCGCTCCCGTAACGTCTCTTTAGTTTTGCAGGCAGGAGGAGCTACCAGTTCTAACTTCGTTGATTATGAAGAATATTTAACGAGTCAGTCAGACGAAGAACCTGATAACCAACTTCTCGGGGGACCTATGTTCTATACGTCGGGGACCACTGGAAGACCTAAAGGTGTTAGAAGCGGTTTAACAGAATCAGGCCCAGATGTCACTCCAGAAGTTATGCAACTAGTGGCCGCTGGCTTTGCAGCAATGTTACCCGTTCCAGGTGTTACGGCTCTTTGCGGACCCGTGTATCACTCTGCCCAGTGGGCATTTTCTTGGTTGCCTATGATTGCTGGTTCTTCAGTTGTAATGCAACACAAATTTGACCCTGCAGGTTTGTTGTCAATGATGGACAAACACAAAGCTACAAACGTTCACTTGGTGCCTACGCAATTTAAAAGACTTTTGGACTTGCCTGACGATGAAAAGAAAGAATTTAAAGGTGAATTCCTTGAAACAGTTTTACACGGCGCAGCACCATGTCCACCTAAAGTCAAGACGCAAATGATCGATTGGTTTGGTGAAAAGGTCACTGAATACTATGGAGCGACTGAAGGTGGAATAATTTCACTCATAAGTTCTCAAGAATGGTTAGAGCGAGGTGGAAGTCTAGGCAAACCTCTTGAGACTATTGAGGTGATAGTTGTCGATGACTCTGGAAAGCGTTGCGAAAATGGAGAAGAAGGAACACTTTACTTCCGTAATTTAATGGGAACAGATTTTGAATATCACAATGCTCCGGAAAAAACAGAAGCTGCACATCTAGAACCAGGAGTTTTCACGTTTGGAGATATCGGCTTTTTGGATGAAGATGGTTATCTATGGTTGAGTGACAGAAAGATTGACATGATTATTTCTGGCGGAGTAAATATTTATCCCGCAGAGATTGAAGGTGTTCTGGGAGGTCATCCTGCCGTTAAAGATGTTGCAGTGATAGGCGTCCCNGATGATGAATTTGGTGAGCAGGTTAAAGCGATTGTGGTTCCAAGNGANGACAATGATCTTGNCTCCTTGGGGAAACAACTAGTTGCTTATTGTCGAGAGAATCTNGCAGGCTATAAATCTCCNAAATCAATAGATTTCTTAGATGAATTACCAAGAACAGGAACAGGCAAAATCCAAAAACAACCTTTGAGGGAGCCATATTGGAAAGAAGAAGATAGGCGAATTTAATATGGAAAACGAGAATCAGAGAATTGAACAGTTTTGGGATACGCCAACACACGACCAAATTGTTGAAATTTCACATGCTCACGTTGAAGCACTAGAAGCGAGCAATGAAGACAATGTGTGGCAGCAGGTGGGTATGCACCATATTATTCTCACGACAATAGGGCGACGTTCCGGAAAAGAGCACAAGTGTGCGCTTCCAATTTGGCGAGACGAAGATGGACATCGAGTAGTTGTTGGTTCATTTGCTGGAGCGGATAAAGAGCCTGACTGGTTAGCAAATCTCCGTGACAAGGCCTCTAACAGTGAAGTAAAAATTAGAACGCAAAATAGCGAGTACNTTTCCACTCCCGAAATTCTGGAAGGCCTAGAGCGTGATTTGCTTTGGAACCAACTTTGTGAAGATAGAGCTTGGTATAACGACTATCAAGAGCGAACGGAAAGAGTAATTCCTCTGATCAGATTTTCTGAGTAGAACTAGGGCATTCCAGAGTGAGGGGCTTCTACCTGAGTGGTATAGATTGCACCCTTGCCGGGTTCAATTCCCGTTTCGGGATCGCTTGTAGCGGTAAGGATGAAAAGCGTTTTCCCATCATCACCACCCAACATGCAAGCAAAAGTTCGTTGAGGTAAATCGATGACATCAGTTATTTCCCCACCTTCAATAACCCTGACAACTTGNGAGGAGAATGCGTCTGCGAACCAGATTGCATTTTCAGCATCTAAGGCGCATCCATCTGGAAGGCGCCCTGGTATTTCAGCCCAAATTCTACTATCGCTTAAAGTNCCGTCTGGTCGAATTGAAAATGCCTTGTATNGACAAGAAAATGTTTCTCCCACTATCAAGGTTTTCTCATCTGCTGTTATTACCGAACCATTNGGAAAGTTAAGGTTNGTNGCAGCTATTTTTNTTGTGCCATCCTCATAAACTGCGGCGAGATTTGCCATAACAGGTTCAACTCCTGAGCCGTAGTCATAACCAAAGTTGCCGACATAAGCAATCCCACTTTTGGATACAACCATGTCATTGCAATGCCAGGTAGCTATGTCGCCTAGCTCTGCGTGTACGGTTTTTTGGTTTCCGTCATAGCGGAATATCTTACGGTCCAACATTCCCACCACGAGTAAATCGCCATTTGGCAGCCAACCGAGACCAGATGGTTGTTCTTCTCCCAAGTCCAAAACAGTTTCGCGTTTCCCTTCAAGTGAAACTGTATAGACGCGATGCTGGAAAAAATCTGAGTACCAAAGCATTCCATCATGCCAACGGGGACCTTCGCCAAAATCTAATCCGTCAATAAGTAATTCAATAGAACTCATAACTTCCCCTTCCAGTAAAAGAATATACCACTAGAACAATTAACTAACTTTTGTGGATGAATCAAAGGGTACGATCTGAGGGGAGGTGGAAATGCTTTTTGCTATTTACGCATTAGATAAAGAAAACTCTATTGAACTTAGAATGAACACTCGAGAGGCTCATCTGGCATATCTAATTGACTCCCCATTAGTTTTTGCCGGCCCTCTTTTAGATGATGAAGGAATTATGTGCGGCTCGTTGATTGTTCTTGAAATGGACAACATTTCTCAAGTGAAGAATTTTGCTGATAACGATCCTTATGCAGTTGCCGGTTTGTTCAAAAACGTTGAAATCAGACATTTTGTTAAAGCCTTTCCGTTAGATGAAACTAGTAAGTCATGAAATCGGGGGCGGTAGAAATTGAAAAAAAACGTTCTGAAAATATTCAGGAAATAGCATCGACGCATTTTGATGCATTAATTATCGGGGGTGGCATTAATGGAGCTGTTTCAGCATTAGCTTTACGGACGCATGGTGTGAATGTGGCTTTGTTTGAAAAAAACGATTTTGCTTCTGGAGTTAGTCAGGAGTCATCTAATTTGGTGTGGGGTGGTTTCAAATACTTAGAGAGTTATGAATTGAAACTGGTGATGGGGTTATGTCATTCCAGAAATCGACTTGCACGCGCTTATCCGTCGAGATTAGTAGAAAAAAGATTCCTTGCAGCTCTTGACGCCTCGTCACCCTTTGCCCCTTGGTTTGCGACAGTGGGTGCAAATGCTTATTGGGGTATCGGTCAATTTGCGACCAAAAGACCGCGATACCGTTCACCCAGAACGATTAAGAGACTCGAACCTTCTATACGAGCGGACAATTTAATTGGAGGGATTGAATATTCTGACCATCTGATTATTGACAATGANTCGAGATTTGTTATTCAAATGATTGTAGATGCTGTCGATAGAGGTGCTTCAGTTGGCAACTATATGAGAGTCTTAGAGGCTGAATATCTAAATAAGAAATGGCACTTAAAAGTTAAAGATGAAATATTNGGCCAAGAGTTTGANACGTCTTCGGATGTGCTTGTGAATACCGCNGGTCCTGAAGTAAGTAAAATTTGTGATATGACAGAAACTCAAACAGAAAGCAATCTTGTTTTTTCGAAAGGTGTTCATTTAATAGTTCCTCGAGTGACTGACTCGGGACGGATACTCGCTTTCTTTGATGGAACGCAGCGTCTTTTTTACGTTATACCAATGGGGGATTGCTCTGTGATAGGAACAACTGATGAACGTGTCAAGGAACATGAAGTGTCGGTTAACAGTGGTGATATAGATTTCTTACTCGGAGAGGCAAATACCAAACTCTCTCTTTCTGAACCACTTGTTGCAGAAGATGTGATTGCTGAAAGAGTTGGGGTGAGGCCACTTGTAATCCCTAAAGGTGGAGTTGATAAAGACAAGGATTGGACTGAATTGTCAAGGCGACATGAAGTTGAAACAAACCGCAGGTATCGAATGATTTCCGTGATGGGGGGGAAACTTTCTGACTGTTTAAATGTTGGAGAAGAAGTTGTTAGCTCAGTTGAAGACCTCGGGTATAAAACTTTAAAACCTACTAACCGTTGGTACGGCGAGCCCTCAAACGCCGAAAAATCAATTTTTGTTCACACCGCAAAGAGGCACGATATTGAAGGTGAGAAAATAAAGAAACTTTGGCGGCGCCATGGTTCGCGATCTTTTGAGATAATAGAAAAAATTTCTGAGAATCCTGGAACAGGAGAGAATCTGAGTGAAAAAATTGATTACTCTCCTGCGGAGATATTCGTTATGAAAGAAAATGAGTTTATCTACGACTTAGATGATCTGTTAAGGAGACGAACATTGATTGGGCAAACAGTTTCTCAGTCGGAACTCGAAAAGGATTCGGGATTTGCGTCACTTGTTGATCTAATAGACAATTAGTTGCTATTCCTGGTCAGATTTTTCTTTTGGCCACACAGCGAGTGGGTTTCTTATCCAACGTCCCAGAGAGTGGGCAATTTGACCGGAACGGGCTACCAGAGGAATAAAAGGCGATTGTTTTTCGACAGGAACAGCTTCTCTGACACGAGTTCGGTAAGAAATATATACACCAATGAGTGTAAGAACAGTCGCGTTAGCGAGAAAATAGGACGAAGGAGCAAAGTTTCCTAACAAGAAACCTAAAACTATTGGTGCCACGACAGCGCCTGAACTACTGGCAAGAACGAGTGTGGAAGAAGCGGAAATTCGCTTCTCAGAAGGTATCCAATCGTTAGCTAGTGCGGCGAATAATCCATATAGGGGAAATACAAAAGCTCCAAATAGAAAATTTAAAAAAATATGAAGATCATTCGAATTGGATAGTAAAGACTGCGCCCCTGCAATAGTGGCAGAAATAAAAATACAGAAAAGAATGATTATCCGTCGAGGAAATCTGTCAGAGAGGCGCCCTAGTGGTATTTGCAGAAATATTGCACCCGTTAAACCTGCGCCAACAAAAACTGTTGCTTTTCCTGTAGACATACCAGCTTCGATAGCAAAAACCATCGCCATGCTCGACATGGCGGCTTGCACGAACGAAGCAAAAGTTGTCCCAACGACAGCAGAGGGGACCAATCTGTACAGTTCCCAAAAAGGCATTGAAGAAGTAGTGGGGACAGGAGGATTCGCTGAAGCTGAAAGAGTCATAGGGACTATTGCAAGAGAAAGCAAGACGGAAGAAAATATGAACATTGTAAATCCGTTTGCATCTCCCAAATTTGCAAGAAGTTGCCCTCCCGCAGATCCGCCGACATTTATTAACATATAAATGCCTAGTATTTGTCCGCGATTTTCATTAGTAGCTCTATCGTTCAACCAGCTTTCGAGTACGACAAAAATAGTCGCATTGCATATACCGCCGATTAAATAAATACCACACCAAGTGAAAGGCGTAATTAAAGCTGAATTAATGAGTACACCAATTGAAGCAAGGGAAGCCATTGCTGAAAAAACTCGTATATGTCCTACTGCGCTTAAACTTATTGGTGCAGATTTTGCACCAATAAGATAACCGGCAAAATGAAACGCCATAACAAGTCCCATTGTCGAAGGAGTGAAACCTTCACTTTCTCCTCGGATTGGTAACAACACTCTCTGGACGCCATTGCCTAGCTGAACAAAAGCAAAAGCAAGAAACAAAGCCCAAATTCCTAGGAGAGTTTTGGATTTAGGGTTATTGGAGGAAGTCGTCATTATTAGATTTGTCTAATTCCACGACCCAGATAACCGGGACGGACAATCTCTGAATGAAGTTCGCGGATTTGATCTAGATTATTCGATAACGGTTCCCTAATGGGAGAAGCACTTGGAATTCCGTTCTTTTTAGATACATGCAGCAACATCGCTTCTTGTGTAGCCGCAGGAGTCGAACTTTTATCGCTAAAAAGTGAATGGTGTAGTTGAATTCTTTTTTGATCGCATGCGATTAAAACTGTTTCAGTGTAAATCTTTGAACCTTGCTTAACTTCTTCCAGAAAGCGAATTTGTGCCTCAACTGTGTAAAAGGTTCCAAAATTATCTCTATAGGTAGAGTCAAACCCTATATGAATCAGGAATTCATCAGAGGCCTCTGCAAAAGCAACTCCGTAATAACCCTCAGTCATATGAGAGTTGTAGTCGATCCAATTTTTTGGAACTGTTGTTTTCCAAATAGTTAAGGGTTCTCTACTCATAATGATCCTATAAAAAATAAACAAACTAACGGAGCAATCTAGCTCATAAAAGAAATAGATCAATAGAAATAGTCATAAATCTGCCAGATCCATAACGCGGAATTCATGACTATCGCCTATTGTTGTCTCATGGATCAGGAAACTATAAATGGATTGCACGTTGTGGAGCACCCGCTTGTTCAACACAAATTAACGGAAATGCGTCGAAAGGATACTACGACTCAGAATTTTAGAACCTTGTTGAATGAAATAAGTCTTTTACTCGCTTATGAAGTGACTCGAGAACTACCGACAGAACAAGTCGAAATTGAAACACCACTTGTTAAAACTGAAATGCCTCAATTATCTGAAATGCCATCAGTGGTTTCAATTTTACGTGCCGGCAATGGTCTACTGGAGGGAGTTCTTCAGGTGATACCAAATGCCAGAGTGGGACACGTAGGTTTGTATCGTGACCATGAAACTTTGGAAGCTGTCGAGTATTATTGCAAGTTTCCCCCTCTCAAAGGAGGAATGACGATTGTGGTTGATCCAATGTTGGCCACAGGTAATTCCGCCAGTGCTGCGTTATCAAGAGTGAAAGAAGAGAAACCCTCTTCGGTAAGGTTCCTTTGTTTGTTAGCTGCACCTGAAGGAGTTGAAGCATTGCATAAAGCTCATCCCGATGTGGAAATTTGGACAGCTTCGTTAGATGAAAAATTGAATGAAAAGGGCTACATAGTGCCTGGTTTAGGTGATGCGGGTGATCGTATATACGGAACTACGTAATTTTAGGTTGTTAAATGCAAATAAATGATAGCGACAGGCAAAACCTGCAAAAATCTTTTCGCAATCTGACTTTATTTACTCGTAATTTAGCGAAAGTCGATGTGGAAGATTTACCAACAAAAAGAAACGGACCACTTATATACGCCTGTAATCACAGAAGCCTTTCAGATTTATTAATAGCCGGTCCAACTTTTTTTCAGTGGAGCGAACCAATCAGGGCGCTAGTAGCTGCTTCATATTTTAAACATCCATTGATAGGGCCACTACTCCGATCTTTAAAATGTATTCCCGTGCAGGGGTTAGATGCAATTGATCAAGCTGCAGAAGCTTTAAGTAACGGATGGTCAGTAGCAATTATGCCGGAAGGGAGAGTCGTTCCAAAAGCAGACTGGGCAGAAAGAGGTGTTTCAAGAGGACACATAGGGATAGGAAAGCTCGCTGTTGAGACAAGGATCCCAGTTGTGGCTTCAGGTGCGAGCGGTAGCGAGCTTCTTTGGCCGAGAGGAAAATATCTTCCTTACATGAAGCCATGGAATCGACAGCATGTTGTTTTACGTTGCGAATACTTAGGTGTAATTGATGAAAAAACTCCGCGTGANGCAACAGATTTAATTATGGAAGGTGTAAAACGCTGTGTGGAGAGAGCAGAGATCGAGACAGGAATTCAGAGATAGTTTCTAATAATGATAAGGAAACGCGGAGAAGTCACCTTCTCGTTTCTGTAAAAAAGCATCTCTACCCTCAGAAGCTTCGTCGGTGGAATAAGCAAGCCGAGTAGCCTCACCTGCAAAAAGCTGTTGGCCGACCAAACCATCATCAATTAAATTGAAAGCAAATTTTAACATACGGATAGCTGTAGGACTTTTCGCATTAATTTCGGACGCCCATTTCAAGGCTTCGATTTCAAGATTCTTGTGATCAATTACTTCGTTTACCATTCCCATCTGAAATGCTTCATCCGCATCGTAAGTGCGGCCTAAAAAGAAAATCTCTCTAGCAAATTTTTGACCCACCTGACGAGCGAGATAAGCGGAACCAAAACCACCATCGAAACTCGCTACGTCGGCATCTGTTTGTTTGAATTTAGCATGTTCACGACTTGCGAGTGTCAGATCTGAAACTACGTGGAGGCTATGCCCACCGCCCGCTGTCCAACCAGGAACTACAGCGATTACGACTTTTGGCATAAAACGTATCAATCTTTGAACTTCAAGAATATGAAGTCTGCCAGTGTTGGAAACAGAGTCGTCGTCGTATTGGTAACCATCTTTCCCGCGAATACGTTGATCACCACCCGAACAGAACGCCCATACGCCATCTTTCGGAGAGGGGCCATTGCCGGTTAAAAGAATTGACCCTACATCAGTCGTCATTCGAGCATGATCTAGAGCTGAGTAAAGCTCATCCACAGTTTTCGGGCGAAAGGCATTCCTGACTTCAGGCCTATCAATGGCAATTCTGACTGTCCCATGATTCTTTGATCGATGGTATGTAATATCGGAAAAATCGAATTCCTTATTTTCTAACCATTCATCTTCTTGAAAGATGTCTGAAATGATAGGTTTTTTACTATTCACAAGGATCTCATTGTACTATCGGCATATAAAACGCTACTTTTTATCTACTAATTTAACTCGACTAAGGAAATATGGAAAAATTTGACGGTGTAATAGGTAAAACTTACGAGGATTCGACACCTTGGTGGCCTGAAATTAAACAACCGCCATCGGGAAGTCCGAATATTGTTCTCATTCTTCTTGATGACACGGGCTTTGCTCATCTTGGCTGTTACGGCTCTTCTATCGATACGCCAAACATGGATAAATTGGCTGAAGAAGGCCTACAGTTTACGAATTTTCATACAACAGCTCTTTGCTCTCCAACTCGTGCATGCCTTTTAACAGGCAGAAATCATCACACGGTTGGCATGCGAGCCGTTTCAAATATGAGAAGTGGCTTTCCTCATTTACGTGGAAGAGTTACAAAGCACGCAGCAAACATCGCTGAACTACTGAGAGACGAAGGTTATGGAACATATTGTGTAGGAAAATGGCATCTAACCCCAATGGAGGAAACTTCTGGAGCGGGCCCGTTTAGTCATTGGCCAACTCAAAGTGGCTTTGACCGATTCTACGGTTTCCTGCAAGGAGAAACAGACCAATTTCATCCGGAACTNACCCTTGACAACCACCACATTGAACGCCCAAAAGACAAAAACGACTATCATTTAAGCCAAGACCTTGTGGAGAATGCGTGTAAGTTCATCAACGACTCAAAGTCGATCTATCCGGAACAACCGTTCTTTCTCTATTTAACATTCGGAGCAACTCATGCGCCACATCAAGCTCCACAGGAATTCCTTGAAAAGTACCGAGGCAAATTTGATTCCGGATGGGATGAAATCCGCAACGATTGGTTTCACAGGCAGAAAGAATTGGGAGTAATTCCAGAAGACACAGTTTTAGCTGACAGAAACCCCGGAGTTGAAGAATGGGGCTCCTTGAGTGCAAATCAGAAAGCCCTTGCGTGTCGCTTGCAAGAAGCGTTTGCTGCAATGTTGGATCACACTGATGCGCAAATTGGAAATTTGTTGAAATATTTAGATGATATGGATTTAGAAGAAAACACATTGGTCATGCTTCTTTCTGACAATGGGGCAAGTCAAGAAGGCGGCCCGACTGGTTTGATAGATGAAATGAAATATTTCAATATGGTTCCGGAGGATGTAGATAAAGCGGTAGAGAAATTAGATGACATAGGAGGTCCAAAGTCTCACTCAAATTACCCATGGGGATGGGCGCAAGCAGGCAATTCTCCTATGCGCTGGTATAAGCAGACCACTCATGGTGGAGGAGTCAGAGATCCATTTATAATCCGCTGGCCAAAGGTAATTAAAGATAAAGGCGGCAAACGAGATCAATTTCATCATGTGACTGATGTAATGCCATCAATCCTAGAAATATTAGGATTAGAAGCTCCTAAACTTTTTAACGGAATCGAACAACTTGAAGTCGCTGGGACGAGCTTCGCTTACCTGCTTAATTCTGAATCTGAACCGACACGAAAAAAAGTTCAGTATTTTGAAATGTTTGGTCATCGAGCGATTTGGTGTGACGGATGGAAAGCTGTCTCACGTCATGAATTTAGACAAGATTATGACGAAGAAGAGTGGGAATTATTTCATTTAGATAGAGACGTATCCGAAACTAACAATCTTGCCACAAAAGAACCAGAACGCTTAAATGAGATGATTCAGCTGTGGTGGGAGGANGCAGAAAAATACGGAGTTTTACCCTTNGACGATAGAACACTTGAATTATTTAGATCTTCAACAGGTAAGGGATCACCTCANGCTAAAAGAACCTACGTTTACCGCCACCCAATTTCCCATATGCCAGCAGGTGTTGCAGCCAATATGGGAAACAGATCATTTGTTATTGAAGCAGATATCAAACGGAAAAAAAACGAAAACGGCGTTCTCCTCGCCATTGGAGGATCTAACGTCGGTTTGTCGCTCTTTATTAAAGATGAAAAACTTATGTTCGATTACAATATTTTTTATGATCACAAAATAATCGAAAGTGAAGCAACTGTCCCCGAAGGAAATGTGAAGTTAGGGGTTTATCTTGAACGCAATGATCCTGAAGGAGCAGTAACACTATTAATAGATGGAGAAGAAGCCGGAAAAATGAACATCCCTTTTGTCATCAGAATTTTAGGTAGCACAGGTATGGACATCGGAAGAGACTCACTTTCACCAGTGTCGGAACAATACGAAGCCCCTTTTCCCTTCGAAGGTGAAATCACNCAAGTGGCTGTTCATCTACCTGAACGCGGGAATACCATAGAACAATCTTTTCTTGCTATGCGATCAGAAATGGGAATGGAGTAGCCCNTAAGACTCAGGTTTTATTATTTCCAGAGCTCCACTTTTTAAAAGTGCTTCAAATTGTTCTTTTTCCATTGAAAGGTCATGAAGACAGATTTCTTCGGTGTGCTCACCTATAAGAGGTGCACGAGTTATCACAGGAGAAGCCATTTTAGAACCCCTTATACAAGCCCCGTCAAGAACGATTTCACCGACTCCACCCAGTTGTTCAACTACTGGCAGAAAACCTCGATCCAATAGGTGGTTATCTTTTAATTGTTCGGCTGCATTCAAGACACGACCAGCTGGCACTCCAGCACCTTGACATAATTTTTCAACCTCAACTGAAGACAATGTAGTGCTCCAAGCAGAAACTATGGCGTTGAGANTTTCTCTATGCTNAANTCTGTANGNACTGCTTGNATACTTTTNTACTGATTCAGGATCTAACTNCATTAGAGCTGACAGTTTTACCCATTCNGCATCATCTCTGACGCAGANAACACACCANGCCTCGTCACCCTTGCATGGNAAAGGACCCCAAGGAGCCCCNCTGTCAGAATCATTACCTTGNGGATTCACNGATCCAGGATNGATAGCTTCTTTNCAGAAAAGATCACCAAGAGTTCCCAATAANACTTCTACCTGAGCCACTTCAATATGGTTTCCTNTTGCNCCGCGATTGATATTAACTAGTGNTGCAAGNGAAAAAACTGCAGAAAGACGNCCNGCTAGATGGTCNGGATGAATCGCACTAGTTCCGGGTGGTGGTTCGCCATCTTTGAACGCCCAGAGCCAAGAAAGACCACTTACAGTTTGAATAGTTGGGCCGTACCCATTCCAGTTAGCGAAATCTCCTTTACTCCCCATCAACTGGCTACTAATCATTACTGCATCAGGGTTGATCTCATTTATAGCTTCATAGCCGAGTCCTAAAGCCTCCATAGTTCCGGTTGAATTATTTTCAATTATGACATGTGAGCTTTTAATCAGTTCAAGCACTACCTCACGTGCCTTGCCATTCTTTAGGTTTGCTCCAAAAGCGCGTTTTGTACGATTTGATGAAGCAAAAGAAGCCGTCATAGTGCCACCAAGCACAATTCGGATAAAATCTGGATACTCCCAGCTCTCAATTTTTATAACATCGGCCCCATATTCAGCGAGCATACGTCCGCATTCAACCCCAACCCCTCCGTGCCCAAAGTCGATCACTCGCAATCCTTCAAGAGGTAGCTCCGCAGGGGTAAGAGGTTTACTGGGCATAGGAAACGGGGGTAGTTTGAATTCTGCAGAATCTTGATTAATTGATGGCGACGGAAATCTGTAACCTATACGCTCTCCGTCAACTTCTGCAAAGCCCGACATTATTGGCGCAGTAACACCGTTAGCGATTTCAAGATTTTGAAAAGTACCACGTGATTTGTAATGGGAATTGACCAAGACGTCCGCTGGTTTCAGCATGGGAGTGGCTATAACCCCGCGGTTTTGTGCTTCGATACAACCTTCGATCATCGGTTTGTTTTTCCAGTGTTCCCAGAAGAGTGGATTGATGACATCAAGGTTCAAGTAGCGATTAATAGTACTTTCCCAATATTCATCAGCGAAGCCTTCTGGAGAACCCATCCATTCCCATAAAGCCTTCCATTGTCTAGGAGCTAAAATTACTTGCCTAACAAAACCATCAGCGCAGGGTATATGAGGATATAAGGGGCTGTCACCTGACCTTATGAGTGTGGCTGGACCACCAGATACTTCACTTGCAGAGGCATTTGGAATACCCCAGGTATTCATTTGGGCGAGTGCTTCAACTGCTGAAACATCAATGTGTTGTCCAGTGCCGTTTCGATCTCTGTGTAAAACACCTAAAAGAGTTGCATAAGCGCCGACTATTCCAAGAGTGTCATAAGAAATCGATCCCGGTGCCAACAATGGTGGTTTTTCTATTACACCCGAGACAGACAACCATCCGGAACGCGCAAAAACAACTTCATCTGTCCCTAAAAAAGAAGAGTCTGGTCCTGTTTGTCCAAAATCTGTAAGGGAAACGATTATTAAGGACGGGTTTGCATTCATTAAAATTTCTGGAGCTAGCCCNAACTCNGAAAGAGTTCCNGGTAAGAAGGTTTCTATTAAAACGTCGCTTTCCTTTATTACGGATANAAGTTTCTCTANGTCTTCCTCGCTATCAAAGTCGATTAGGGCTGAGCGTTTATTTAGATTNCGGTAAGCNAAATATAATGAAGTTTNGTCTTCNGTNAATGGTCCTAATGAACGAGATGTTGAACCAATAGACGACTCAATTTTCAGCACGTCTGCACCTAAATCTCCAAGTATGCGACCACACAGTTCACCTTTTTCGTCAGATAGATCNAGAACGCGTAAGCCTTCTAATGGTGAAAATTNCTNGCTANATTTTNTTTCCATTGCGACGATAGTAATTGTAAATTCTTTAAAAGTCGACGCGGATCCNNCTCCTTTCTGACTATATAGAAGGGNTTATTCGGGATAAGGTGCGAGAGTGAAGAAANCACTTTGGCATGCGCTTTTCTTTATTCTTGTATCAGTTCTTNTCGTGTCNACTGGAGAAAATGCAATAGGNGAAACTGATTCGATCCGTGAAGCACGTGAAAAGAAGCAAGATGCATCGAACCGTCGCGCTGATGCTGCTGCAGTATTGGAACTNGCAGAAGCTGANGANGCAGCGGTNGTNCAGGCATTAAATGACCTAGATGCGGCNGTTGCAATGGAAGAAGCAAAAATCGCGGCGGCAAGGCAAGCTATTGAGGCAGCAGAAGCAGAGGCTACGCTTCGTTGGGTTGAAACTGACCAGGTAGTTAAAGGAATTGAAGACCTCAGAAAACGTTTAAGAGACCTTGCAGTCGATGTGTACGTTTCCAGTATGAACCCAGGTTCATTTTTTGAATCTGACGATATGTCGAGTGCGGTCAGAAGATCTGCGATTTTAAGTGCCGTATCTGGTGATCAAGGTGATTTGGTNGATCAACTNAGAGCTTTAGAAGCNGACAAAGAAGAGATNGCGCGCTCTGCNGATCAGGCTATTAGAGATGCAGAGAGAAATCAGCTAGAGATNGAAGCCGGTTTACTGCTGCTTGATAGTCGAATTACAGAAAGAGAGAGGACTCGAGACGAGGTNCAAGNGCGGATCGAANTNGCTGAGGCTGATGTAGCCGAGTGGAAACGCGAGCAATACTTAATGGCAATACTTATTGACAATTTGATCGCAGAAGAGTTGCGAAAGTCAGCGCCTGACCTAACAAAAGAGTCGGGTCAAGGATTTATTTTACCAATTGATGGGAGTAGCAAAGTTACTTCACCGTTCGGAATGAGAATTCACCCGATCTTGGGGGTTAAACGAATGCACAATGGTGTTGATTTTGACTGTGTTAAGAACCAACCAATTTGGGCGGCGAAAACGGCCAAAGTNTTATTTGCGGGNACAAAAAGTTTNTACGGCAAAACAGTAATACTCGAACATGANGGGCCAGTTCTGACTCTTTATGCCCATTTAAACGAACTCCTTGTTTCCGCTGGGATGGAAGTAGCCACAGGTGACTTGATTGGGAAGTGTGGAACAACAGGCCGTTCAACGGGCAACCATCTTCACTTTGAAGTTAGAACAGGCGGGGAAGCAAAAGACCCAATGATCGTATTGCCAAAAAGGTGAAGAACAGATGANTAATAAAAGTTTTAAAATTGGCGTTGCTGGAGCAGGTGTAATGGGTTCAGGAATTGCTCAGGTGATGGCTCTATCNGGTTGTGAAGTGACCTGCCACGACATAGATGAGGGAGTGTTAAAAGCCGCTTCAAAAAATATTGATACTGGGCGTTTCGGAGTTAAAAGTGCTGTTGAGAGAGGAAAAATAAGTGAAGAAGAGGCCGAAAACTCACTGGAGAGAATACATTTTACAACAGATGCATACGCGTTAAATGAGGCTGACTTAGTCATAGAAGCTATTCCAGAAAGACTCGAACTCAAAGTTTCCTTTTGGAAGGAACTTGATAAAACGGCGCCCAAGAAAATGATTTTTGCTTCAAATTCNAGCGGCTTCCCGATCTCAGCAATGGCTGCGGCAACTGAAAGGCCGGATCGGTTTATTGGATGGCACTGGGCCTCACCTGCACCGGTAATGAAGTTGGCTGAGATAGTAAAAGGTAGAGAGACTTCAGTGGAAACAGTAGAAACTGTTCTTTCTCTCGCGAAATCAGCNGGTAAGAATCCGATTGTTATTAACGACAGTGATTCCAATTGGGGGTACGTGACGAATCGCGTTTATTTTGCGATGGTTAAAGAAGCGTCTGCTGTAGTTGAAGAGGGAATTGCTGATCGCGAGCAGGTGGATCAGTTGATGACTGATTGTTTCCGGTGGCCTTCAGGTCCTTTCGGGATGACGCGAGGCGCCACCTCGGGATGGAAATAATTTCATGAGGGCTGCCTTGCACACAGAGATTGGGAAGCCATTGTCTGTTGTAAATGATGTTGAGTTCATTTCGCCTAAAAAAGGTCAAGTGTTAATTAGAACAGAGTATTGCGGAATCTGTCATTCGGATGTAAGTGTAATGGACTCATTGGATCTAACTCCGATGATTTTAGGACACGAAGCTGCCGGGGTGGTTGAAGAAATAGGAGACGGTGTTAGGTCAGTTGCTAAGGGCGACTTTGTGTTAATGACCCCGATAGGCCCATGCGGGAATTGTGAAATGTGCACCCTGGAGAGGCACACACTTTGCGAAAGGGGACAAACGTTTGTGTTCGGGACGCTACCGGACGGAAGCACACCATTTACGAAAGATAAGTCTCCCGTGTATCAAGGACTAGGGGTAGGCGGTTTCGCCGAGTACACAGTTTTAGAAGAAAGAAATATCGTACGCATCGAAAAAGGCATCCCTTTAGAAACTGTTTGCTTGATAGGTTGCGGAGTGCAGACGGGCGTTGGTTCTGTTCTGAACACCGCAAAAGTAACTCCTGGTTCAAGCGTACTCGTCATGGGTTTGGGCGGTGTAGGGTTATCGGTTGTCCAAGGAGCACGTATTGCCAAAGCTGAAAGGATAATCGCATCGGACCCCGTTCAAGAGAGAAGGGCCGCAGCTCTCAAATTGGGAGCAACTGAGATTATAGACCCAATTGATAACGATCTTATTAACGCTGTAATGGAACTAACTCTTGGAAAAGGAGTTGACTACGCTTTTGATGCTGTGGGTAACTCCGAATTGATTACGCTTGGTCTAACTGTAAGCAAGCCNGGTGGAAGCACAGTAATAGTGGGAGCCCCGCCNCCAGATGAAGAACTAAAGTTTCCCTCNTCTTTACATNTNATGATGAGTGAAAAACGTTTANTTGGCTCTTTATTAGGGTCNTGCAATGCTCAGGTNGATATTCCTCGTCTAATCGACTACTGGCAGAGCGGTTTACTGGACTTGAGAAACATGATTAGTCAAACTTATTCCTTGGAGGAGATTAATTTAGGAATAAAGGATCTACGCGACTCAACTGGAATTCGAACCGTAATAAAAATTCATGACAGNTAGTAAAAATATAGTAGCAAGAGTTGGTTANGTGATAACCATAGTTTCCACTGTGGGCGCCATAGTCTTTTCCATTGCNGTTTCAAAGAAAGGAATTTTGTGGGGGGAAATAGGTCTGAGTCGATGGATGTACGAAAACACACCGGCATTTATCGACACGTTAGGCGACATTATTGATGCTCCGATTACTGACATCGGAGCCCCTTTGCTGTTCATTGCGATTTCAATATTGGTTTATTGGCGTTGGGGCAGATATGCAACGATAGGAATTGTTTCAGCTGGGTGCATGACGGGATTAACTAGAATCTCTGACATCGTTGAACGATCTGGACCAAATGAAAATTTCGTTTTCTACGAATCGAGCTTTATTTATGGAGAAGGCGGATACCCAAGTGGTCATATTGTCTATGCAATAATGATTTTTGGAATGATCGCCTATCTGTCCCAGTTGCACTCTACGCCGCGAGGTGGAACGGTGGTTAAGTGCGTAATGCTGCTTCTTATTTTACTGAATATATGGACAAGAGTAAGTGGGCTGCATCATTGGCCTGGAGATGTAGTAGGGGGAGTTCTGCTGTCAACGCCAGCTTTACTAATAGTCGTATGGTTTTATAGACGTTTGCCGTTGATCATTGGTCAATATCCAAAAATCTACAATTTTGTTTTCGAATCAAAGAAAAGCTAACCAACAAAAGCTGAAGCAAATACAAGTGAAACTATTGTCATCACTTTTATAAGAATATTCATAGCAGGTCCTGAAGTGTCCTTGAATGGGTCGCCAACCGTGTCACCTACCACTGCAGCTTTGTGAGGCTCCGATCCCTTCCCTCCGAGTTCACCGCTTTCGATGTATTTCTTAGCATTATCCCAAGCTCCTCCTGCATTAGCCATAAATATTGCTAGACAAAAACCTGCCACTAAAGCGCCAGCTAAAAAGCCACCTAAAGAATCGATACTCACAAAACCCAATATCAGAGGGATGACAACAGCTAGAATTCCTGGAGCGAGCATTTCTTTGAGGGAAGCTGAAGTCGAAATTGCTACACACCTTGCAGAATCAGGAATAACACCTTCAGCGCCTTCTCTCAGTCCTGGGATTTCACGGAATTGTCTCCTCACTTCTTCGATCATTTTTTGCGCAGCTCGACCAACCGCATCAATAGTCAAAGCAGCAAAAAGGAAAGGCAACATAGCGCCAAGGAAAAGTCCGATAAATACTTCNACTTGGCCAATNTCTAGTGACAGTGAACCACCCGCTTCGATTACAGCGAACTCGAAACTTTTGAATAAGGCTAAAGCGGTTAGAGCAGCGGATCCAACAGCAAATCCCTTTGCAACAGCTGCTGTAGTGTTGCCAAGAGAGTCTAAAGCATCCGTTACTTCTCTGACTTCCGGACCTAATTCAGCCATTTCGGCAATGCCACCGGCATTGTCAGCGATAGGTCCATATGCGTCCACTGAAACTACGACACCGAGAGTGGCAAGCATTCCTATCGCAGCAACGGCGATTCCATAGATTCCACCATCTAAGTTGTAATAGGAATCGAAAGCCATTTCACCACCCCAGTAAGCAACAGCGATACCCACGCCTAGCAAAGCTACGGAAGCTGCCACTGAAATCATTCCAGCGGAAATCCCTCCGAGAATCGTTGTTGCAGGGCCAGTTTTTGACTGATCGGCAATTTTTTTAACCGGTGAATAGTGATCAGAAGTATAAAATTCTGCNGTCTTACCTAAAGCCCAGCCGACGAGCAAACCACCGACTACTGAAATGGCAAGGCCAATTGGGTTATCGAAATCCGCATTATCACCGAACATCCAGTAAGCGATACCAACGGTCGCTAATACTGTTAAGCCCATCGCAACGTTTGTTCCAAGATGCAGAGCACGGCTTAAAGCTCGACTATCCGTGGATTCGCCACCTCGAACTAGAAAAGAACCGAGTATGGATGTAAGCATTCCCGCAAAAGCTATCGCTAGGGGGAATAATAGAAGAGAAATATTTGTTGACACTGATGCGTCCTCTGCGGTCAGTCCGAGAGCAAAAGCGACTAACGATATAGGGGCAATAATCGAACCTGCNTAACTTTCGAATAGGTCGGCTCCCATTCCAGCTACGTCTCCGACATTGTCGCCAACATTATCCGCAATAGTTGCAGGGTTTCTTGGGTCATCTTCGGGAATTCCTGCTTCGACTTTTCCGACCAAGTCAGCTCCGACATCCGCAGCTTTTGTGTAAATGCCTCCGCCTACACGTGAAAAGAGAGCGATCGATGAAGCGCCAAGCCCATAGGCAGTGACTACTTCNAAAGCATCATCAACTTCTGCTACTAAAACAAAAAGAATGTATACGAGTGCTAAACCGCCGAGAGCAAGACCAGCTACAGAGAAACCCATTACAGCGCCACCACGGAAAGCAATTGGTAAAGCTTTCCCTGGGCCATCCTGAGCAGCATTAGCTGTTCGAGCATTGGCCATGGTGGCTACGGTCATTCCTGCATATCCGGCCGTGGCTGATAAGACTGCACCAATAATGTAAGTAAGTGAGGCTACTGGAGCAATGAGTACTCCTATGAGAATTGCCATTACTGCTACGAAAATAGACACCCAGGAATACTCTTGACGTAAGAACGCGCGAGCGCCTTTCTCAATTTCATTCATTAGAAAAATCATGCGCTCATTTCCTGGTGAAGCTGCTTTTACATTTGTATAAAAGTAGCCNGCCAGAAGTAAAGCTAGTAGGGCAGATGAAAGTGCTAGATATGGTATCGCTTCCAAGGGGTTGTCTCCTCATTGGTTCTATTTGATGAGTATTTGTGTCAACCGTAATGGCTGAACAGTATGGCTAATAATAGCCAAAATGACGGTATTAAGTGTGATGCTGGCTTCCAACCTCTGCGGGATAATTAACTTAGTAAATCATCAAAAAAGTGGCACAAATATAAAAGATCGGCAACGCTTAAAGTATGGAAAGACGGGATCTTCGTCAAAAGATGCTAGAAATTCGCAAATCTGTGCCTTCTAGTAAGATAAATGAAACTTCAGAAGAAATATGTGAAGTTTTCCGAGAACTTGACTTGTTTAAAAACGCGAAAAAAATCGCTACATATGCTGCGTGTAACGGAGAAATCGATCCTTCATTTCTTCAGCCGAGCGATGGTAAAGTATTCCTCTTCCCTGTTTCACAAAAGAACGGATTGTTGAAGTTTATGCAACCGTTTGGAGATTTAATAAAAGGAAGTTTTGGAATTCCTGAACCTGAAACTGGAATTGAAANAAAAGTTTCAGAAATTGACTTAGTGATCGTTCCATTAGTAGCCGCAGATCCTTGTTGTAATCGTCTAGGTCACGGTGCCGGATACTACGACAAAACTTTTGCTTCGGATCAAATTTCTAAATGCCCACCACTAGTTGGCTTAGCGTATGATTTTCAAATTGTTAAAAAGTTAGAAGTAAATTCTTGGGATATTCCACTAGATGTTTTGATCACTGAGAGCCGAGTATTTTTTAGTGAAATGTCACATCCGCGAGTTCCTATGGGGGAGTATTAAACAATGAGAATAATTGTTGTTGGAGCCGGAGAAGTCGGTACTTACATNGCCGATCGCTTAAGTCGACAAGAACACGATATTGCACTCATAGAGCTAGATCCTGAGCGATATAGACAAGTAGAAGCGGAATTGGATGTACTTGCCATTAATGGCAGTGGAACGGATTCGGCTGCATTAAAAAGAGCTGGTATTGAAGAAGCCGACCTTCTTGTGGCGGCAACAAATAAAGATGAAATAAATCTTTTTTCTGCCTTGCTTGCTCGTCAAGCAGGTGTAGGTAAAACGATCGTNCGAGTCGAATCCAGAAAACTCCGTAGTAAGGAAGTNACTGCGTTATTTGAAAAATTTGANGACCACTTAGTGATCGATCCAGACCANGAGGTGGCTGATTCTGTTCTCAGACTCATGGAATACCCCGGCGCAATGGATCTTTCGAGAATGGCCNGCGAAGAAGTGGTAATAATTGGAGCAAGGTTGCCTGCACATGCACCTCTAGTAGGCGTTTCATTGCACGCTCTCGGCAGGGAACTTGATCCCGACTGGGATTTTATTGTTGGGACTATCACAAGGAAACTCGAGAACGATGATTTAGAAGAAGTAACGATTGTCCCAAGGCAAGACGAGATCCTCAAAGAAGGNGATTTGCTTAGGGTCATATGTAAAAGCNGAGCACTTCATGATGTGACAAACAGATTGGGAATTGCAAGAGATGTTCCTAGAAGAGCTCTTTTGCTGGGCGGGGGTAGAACAGCTGAGATGATTGCTGAATCGCTTTTATATAGAGGTGTTGATGTTGCGATTATNGAAAAAAAACATGAAAGAGCACTTGAATTAAGCGAGAGTCTGGCCAAGGCGTTGATCTACGAAGGTGATGTAACTGACGTCGAAATGCTTGAAGAAGCCGATGTAGCTCGCCAAGANCTTGTAATAGCTCTTACAGGCGAAGACGACGCAAATGTATTGGCGTGTTTGTACGCAAAATCTGTTTCTGCTCAATCAAAGAAAAATAACAGNGATGATGGAATCGAAACTATCGCGGTGGTTCACAGACTGAAATTATTAGATCTTTTAGAAACTAATCAGGTGGACACAGCTCTTAGTCCGCGAACGGCGACTGCAAATAGTGTTTTGCGATTNGTCAGGGGCGATGTAGAAAGTGTGGCAGCGGTAGAAACTTTTCTTCATGGAGATGTAGAAATTTTAGAATTTGCTGTTTCTGATGAAAGTCCGTGTGTTGATAGGTCTATAGAAGATATGCAATTAACGAAAGGTGCTTTAATTGGTGCGATTGTTCGTGATGGTAAGGCNCAGATCGCTAGGGGGCATAGCACTTTCAGAGCTAACGACCATGTAATTGCTATNGCTAAACCAGAATCTGTNGAAAANCTGACAGCTCTTTTCGTGTGATTTTTTCTCCCTTNTCGAAAAGAGGTAACTCACGAAGCGTTACTTATACAAACTCTTCTATTTTGATTGCGCTATCCCGCGGCGTGCTTGTAGGCGCTTCTGCAGCCGGATTACTATCTGTTCTTTCCGGCTTAATCGACCTTACTGACTCTGGTGATGACACAGCTATTTTCCTGATTTTCGGAACTTTAATTACCATAATTTGCGCTTACTTGGCTAGATACGTTTCTGCGAAGAAATTAACGCGATCGGAAACTTTCTTGTTTATCACCTCTGGATTTTTGTCCTGTATCCTTTTCTCATCATTTCTGTACCTACTGCTAATCGAAAAAGAAAACTTCGGTAACGCATTCTTTGAATCTGCAGCCGCATTCACAACTACCTCATTAACAGTTATTGATTTTGAGATTTCTGGAAGGGGGTTAATTTTTTACCGGACTTCATCACAGTTGCTAGGTAGCTTCGCCGCACTTTTTAGCGCTGTAATGGTNATNCCTTTTTCGCAAGATAATTTCGGAGCCGAAACTACTGAACGGGTTGCTACCCGAGATGTCTTCCCAGAAAAGAAAAAAGCAGTTAAAGGCATCTTTCTCATTTATCTTGTATCAACTTTGTTACTCACTCTCACTTTACTGATATCTGAACTGAATTTTTTTGATTCACTTCTAATTGCAATCAGCACAATATCTACAGGTGGATTTGTCATAAACGCAGACGTTTTCGAAANCTCTTCAGTCCAGTTACTTCTAATTGCAGGAATGATAATTACAGGCACAAGTATCATTGTTATTTGGAGGCTGGCAACCAGAAGGATAACAGCCACCCTTCTGTCCAGTGAGGTTAAGATTTATATTTTGGCAATAGTGGGCGCTGCATTTTTACTGTTCCTTTGGGCCGACGAAGATTCTGTTTCTTCGCTGGGTAAAGCCTTCCTAATAGCTGTGTCTTCAATTTCAACGACCGGATTTCACATTCCTCCATTTGAAAATTGGACAGTATCGGCCGGTTTTCTTTTACTGCTACTCGTAACCGTAGGGCCAATGTCGTTGTCTAATGGAGGCGGCTTTCAAATCCGAAGACTGCAAATACTTCTGGCTGTGTCGGTTCGAGAAATGGTTCGCCAATTACACCCTCGAGCAGTAGTTAAAATAAAGGTGGGTAACCAAAGCGTAAAAGAAGAGCGAGTCAGGGAAGTCGTTGTATTTCAATTCATATTTACTTCGATAATTTTTCTCACTGCGACTGTTTTGACGATTTCAGGTGTAAGTGTGTATGAGGCACTTTCATCCTCAATAAATGCACTGGCAACTGCTGGGCCTATACGGAATGCTGACGGTGTGATAGTAGAAGTTTCTTCATTTTCGTTGACCGAGCGACTCGCTTTAGTCCCGGCGATGATTTCGGGTCGACTCTATTTACTGCCAGTCTTAATAAGTGTTGGCTATCTGCTCTCAGAATCAAGAAATTTTCTTAGACCCCGTAGAAGAATTTTGCATGCAGTAAGAAGAAGCAACTAATGAAAGCAGAAAGTAAAAAAATTACAAGTACGAGCATTCATATGACAGGAATTGCAGTCATTTTTGTTGCGGTGGGGGTGGGTCTCAGCACTGTCGCTTCTATTTTCGATCATGGTGTAGATTTTTTTCCACTTCTTTTGTCGACAATAATTTTGGCATCTGCAGGTCTACTGCTATTTAAATCTTCTAAATTGGGAGCGACTGATCATGCTTCTATTTTTACTGCAGTTGGAAGTACATGGTTGATAGTTTCCCTGTTGGGGACTATTCCTTATCTGCTAGCAGGAACTTTTAGTCGAAACGGAATTGGAGTTCCAGAGGTACTCGTCGATTCGCTTTTCGAATCGGTATCTGGGTTTACAGCGACCGGCTCGACTGTTTTTGGAGTACATAATTCGATTGAAATCCAGGGGTCCGGAATACTTTTATACCGACAACTAACCCAGTGGATGGGCGGCATGGGGATTGTTGTTCTTGTCGTTTCTGTTTTACCATCACTGCGAGCTAGCGGATTAGGCCTCATTGATGCTGAAGCCCCAGGAGCGGGCGTCGAGAGAATAGCGCCAAGGGTTACGGAGACCGCAAAAAAGTTTTGGTATATATACGCCTCTCTGACTGTATTGATTGCTCTAGCGTTTTTCGCTTTTGGAATGAGTGCTTTTGATGCAGTAGCGCATTCACTAACTACAGCTTCAACGGGGGGCTTTTCGACGAAGGACTCTTCGCTAGGGCACTGGAACAGCTTAACAATAGAGATAGTGGCAATGTTTGGATTTTTGATAGCAGCAAGCAACTTCACGCTTCATGCCCGTTTAATAGAAAAAAAGCAATTTGGTTATGCTTCCGACTCTGAGTTCAAGTCATTTGTAGGAGTGATTGCTGTAGGTGTTTTAATAATCGCACTGCTCTTAAATCAGGAAGGCTTATCGTTTGGGACTGCACTTCGAAATGCTTCATTTAATGTCATTACCTTAGCCACAAGTGGTGGATACGGAAATGCTTTGGGAAGTGGCCAGGTAGGCGACTTCGCTTCTTGGCCGGGATCGACACAAATGCTCCTGCTTTTCTTTATTGTGCTTGGGGGTTGTTCTGGATCAACTTCTGGTGGAGTTAAAGTAATGCGATTTCGGATTGGTCTTGCCCACGCATACCGAATTTTGAAGTCCATGAGAAGACCTCGAGCGCTTATTCAGGCGCGTATGGGGAATACGACTATTCAAGATTCATTAGTGGAACGTATTGCAGGGTTTGTGGTTGTTTATGGAATGCTTGTGGTAATGGGAACCTTCATTTTGACGGCTCTTGGTAGCGATTTGATTACATCTTTGAGTGGAACTTTTAGCGCTTTGGGGAACATGGGACCGGGATTAGGAGAAGTCGGCCCCACCTCTTCCTTTGTTGATGGATTTTCAGCGCCTGGAAGGTTGGTGCTTCTAATATTTATGTTGATAGGCCGGCTTGAAATATTCCCAATGTTGTTAATGTTCGTTGTTCCTTATAGGAGTACTGCTAAAGCGATAAAATCGAAAAAATAAGTGAGCAAAGCTGCTTAAGCGATTTTAAACACTAAAATTGAGATCAGTTGAATTACCCAGATCAACGGCGCTCAGGGAATTCGTTTATTTATAAATGGACTGTTATGAGCGATATGTATAGGGAAAATTTAAAATCTGTTGGATTACCGTTGCCTCAAGGTCTTTACGATCCCAGATTTGAGCATGATTCTTGTGGCGTTAACTTTGTCAAACCGAGCTCTGTAATTCCTCACTCGACATCGCATCTGTAAGCGAGAACTCCTCTTCAGCCTCCAGAGTGCCGTAAAGAACAATGAAAATTAAGAGAACTAATTTACAAAAAGGTCTAATCA
>PATJ01000020.1 GCA_002713545.1 Acidimicrobiaceae bacterium | reverse complement strand
CCCACTCCTGCAAGCATTATCAACATCGCTGGAGCGCCGAGCATACTGATGCGCAGATAGATGCGAGCCTGATTCAGCAGTTCCCCATCAGCACCTAAAAGTTTTAGTAAAGGGTCAGCGGCAAAAGATCCAAGAAAAGCAATTGCAATCCCAAGAAAAAAGGCTAACCATAGGCTTTGGATTGCTTGATTCGAAGCTTTTAATGGTTCGCCGGCTCCAGTAAATCTGGCGACTGTTGCGGTAGTTCCATAAGCCAAAAAGAAACAAAGTCCATAAATCAATAGCAGGGCAGCCGACGAAACAGCTAACCCTCCGAGCGGCACAGTCCCTAAGCGGCCTACCACGGCAGTGTCCGCTAATAAATACAATGGTTCGGCTACGAGAGCACCCAAAGCTGGGATTGCTAGAGCTAGAAGCTTTTTATCGCGATCTGGGATGTTGATGATGAAAGTCTAAACCCATTCAAGTCGTCAAAGCATCGATTTGAGCTCTACCCTTCATGTATGAGTGAAAATAAAGAAGTTGATATAAAGCCAAGGTCTCGAGAAGTTACAGATGGCGCTAGTAGGGCACCAGCTCGTGCGATGTTGCGTGCTGTAGGTATGGGGGAAGAGGATTTCTCAAAAGCGCAGATTGGGGTAGCTTCATCGTGGAATGAAGTTACACCGTGTAATTTGCCGTTGGACGCACTTGCAAAAAGGTGTAAAGAGGGGGTATCTCACGCTGGTGGATTTCCCATGGAATTTACAACTATTGCAGTAAGTGACGCTATTTCCATGGGTCATGAAGGAATGAGGGCGAGTTTAGTAAGCAGAGAGATTATTGCCGACTCTGTTGAAGCTGTCATGCATGCCGAAAGACTTGATGCATTTGTTAGTTTTGCAGGTTGCGATAAGTCATTACCCGGGATGCTTATGGCGTCAGCACGCATAAACCTTCCATCAGTTTTCGTATACGGAGGTTCAATAATGCCGGGGGAGCATAATGGGAAATCTCTTGACATCGTGAATGTTTTTGAGGCGGTGGGGGCCCATGCGGTAGGTGATATTGACGATGAAGAGCTGCTTTCCATCGAGCGAGCTGCTTGTCCCACCATGGGGAGCTGTGCAGGAATGTTTACTGCTAACACGATGGCTGCTGTGGGAGAAGCACTGGGTATGTCATTACCAGGATCGGCATCTGCAGCAGCAGTTGATAGCAGACGTTCAGATGTGGCATTTGCAAGTGGGACTGCTGTGATGAAACTATTAGAAGCTGGCATCTACCCCCGCGACATAATGACTCAAGCAGCATTTGAAAATGCAATTGCGGTAGTGATGGCTCTGGGTGGCTCAACTAATGCTGTTTTGCATCTCCTGGCAATAGCTTTTGAAGCNGGCGTAGATCTTCAATTAGAAGAATTCAACCGTATTGCCGAAAAAGTTCCACACCTTGCAGATACGAAACCACATGGTCTTTATCACATGGTTGATATAGACAGAGTGGGAGGTGTCCCTGTGGTGATGCAGATGCTTTTGGAGGAAGGTTTGTTTCATGGAGATGAAATAACTGTCACAGGTCTAACTGTTAAAGAAAATTTAGAACTTCTTGATCCGCCAAAGCCTGACGATGATGTAATTCATTCCTTTGATAATCCAATACATGACATAGGAGGAATAGCAATCCTTAGAGGTTCCTTGGCGCCTGACGGAGCCGTTGTGAAAGTCGCGGGAATAGATGTTGACAGGTTTGATGGTCGGGCCAGAGTATTTGACGGTGAAGATATGGCTATGGAAGCGGTTTTGGACGGGAAGATAGAGGCTGGTGACATAGTAGTGATCCGTTATGAAGGNCCTAAAGGCGGTCCAGGCATGCGTGAGATGCTTGCCATTACAGGTGCTATGAAAGGTGCCGGCAGAGGGAACGATGCAGCTCTAATTACTGATGGCCGATTTTCTGGTGGGACGCATGGTTTCTGTGTGGGGCATGTNGCTCCGGAAGCAGTTGACGGAGGTCCGATAGCCCTTGTAAAAGAAGGTGACCGAATTGTTATAGATGTTCGTGAACATTCAATTGAACTTCTAGTTGANGAAAATGAATTAGAAAAACGGCGAAACGAGTTAAAACCCTTTAAACCGCGCTATGAGTCCGGTTTCTTGGCTAAATATGCGCGATTAGCGGCAGGGGCGGACCAAGGAGCTGTCACGAAGGCATAAAAAGGGTTGTTTGCTATTAGCTTCCCAGCGATACTGGATAGATGCGAGAATTTTTCGTAGGTGTAGTAGTTATTTAACGTGTGCCCATTAANGGTGCACGATTTGACCTCCCTATAGGGAGGTCAATTGTTTTTAATCAAGTTCTTATATAAAAAGATTTAATCTGAGAAAAAAATGACCAGTGAAAATATAGATGGCGGCAAGGCTCTAATTAGGGCTCTGGAAAAAGAAGGCGTGGAAGTTATGTTCGGGCTTCCCGGCGGAGCGATACTGCCCGTGTATGACCCGATCATTGATTCAAACATCAGACACATACTTGTCCGCCATGAGCAAGGTGCTGGACACATGGCTGAAGGTTACGCCCAAGCAACCGGCAAGCCTGGTGTAGCTATGGTGACTAGCGGCCCGGCAGCTACGAACATTGTCACTCCTTTATGTGACGCGTATTTGGATTCCGTACCATTGGTGGTAATTACTGGGCAAGTGCCTTTAGCTGCGATCGGCACAGACGCGTTTCAAGAATGTGACACCACCGGGATCACAATGGGAGTTACAAAACATAATTTTCTAGTTAAAGATGCACAAGATATTCCAAGAATAGTAAAAGAGGCATTTCATATAGCGACCACAGGCCGACCAGGTCCAGTTCTGATTGATGTACCTAAGGACATTGTTGATCCTAAAAATCCAAGGTCAAAGCTTAATTGGGTGGAGGATCCTGAAATGGATTTGCCCGGCTATGACCCGGAAAAAAACTTCGACCTCTCTGGAATAGAGAAAGCCGTAGAGCTTATACAAAATGCAGAGAAGCCANTTTTCTATGTTGGAGGCGGNATTCTCAAANCAAGAGCAGCCGAAGCCCTCAGAGAACTAGTAGAGATTACAGGGATTCATGTTGTAACAACTCTTATGGCTCGAGGAGCTTTTCCTGATAGTCATGATCTTTGTTTAGGGATGCCTGGAATGCACGGAAACTATACAGCTGTAACTTCTATGCAAAAAGCTGATTTGTTAGTGGCTTTGGGTGCCCGTTTTGACGATCGTGTCACCGGTAAAGTCGATGGTTTTGCACCAGATGCAAAAATAATTCACGTAGACATCGACCCTGCNGAAATTGGAAAGGTCAGAAAACCGGATGTAGCTATTACTGGCGATTGCCGATTAGTAATTGAGGCAATGGTTGACTTGATAAAAAAACAGGGAGTTGCTTCAACAGACCGTTCAGAATGGAAATCGATTATTAGTGGCTGGCAAGAACGTTTTCCTCTTACATATGAAAACTCTGAACCTGGAAGCAAATTGAAGCCTCAATATGTTATTGAGCAACTTAGGGATTTAGCCCCTGATGATGCAATNGTTGCTTCGGGAGTTGGCCAGCATCAAATGTGGACAAGTCAATATTGGAATTTTGATAGTCCATATACTTGGATAAATTCCGGTGGATTGGGGACGATGGGATTTTCGATACCTGCTGCGATTGGAGCAAAAGTAGGAAACCCTGACCGGATGGTTTGGGCAGTTGATGGAGATGGTTGTTTCCAGATGACAGCACAAGAGCTTGTAACTGCAACAGTTGAAAATATTCCAATAAAAGTCGCACTACTCAATAATTCGTATTTAGGCATGGTTCGCCAGTGGCAGGATATGTTTTATCAAGAAAGATTTTCAGAAGTATTCCTCTCTGAGGATGTGCCAAATTATAAGGCATGGGCAGAGTCAATGGGTTGTGTCGGTATTCGAGTTGACAGCCCCGAGGAAGTTCCAGAAGCAATAGCTAAGGCTAATGAGATTGAAGATAGATCAGTTGTAATAGATTTTAGAACTGCCGCCGAAGANCATGTTTATCCTATGGTCCCGTCNGGCCAAGATAATTCTTCAATTGTTGTTCCTCCATCTCAAGAAAGCCAAGAACGGTGAAAAAGAATCAACCGAATTACAGAACTTTAGTTGTAACCGTCGATAATAAGTTTGGTGTTTTGGCACGCGTTAGTGGCCTTTTTGCCCGCCGTGGCGTAAATATCAAGTCTTTAGCTGTTGCACCTACTGATAAAGCAGAATTTAGTCGTATAACTGTTGATCTCGACATAGAGCTTGAATCTGTTTCTCTGGATCAAATAATAAAACAGCTAGACAAACTCATAAATGTTGTCGAAATACGCGCTTTAGATCCTGATAAGTCAGTCGAAAGAGAGTTGATGATCGTCACAGTCAAAGCTGAGGCTAGTCAAAGAGATGAGCTAGTTGATCATTTAGATAAAGTTGGAGGAAAGGTGCTAAACATTGGAACCGAAAGCATGATGCTTTCACTGGTGGAAACCTCATCCGTAATTGACGATTTTGAATCTTTTTTAAGCAATTTTGGCATAGTTGAATTACAACGAACAGGTCGTGTTGCTCTAGATTCGTTATGAATAAATAAATCTTAAATAGTAGAAGAAAAACAATTAGGAGAAATTCGTGGTAAATATTTTTTATGAAAACGATGTGAATCGTTCAGCGATATCAGATCGCAAAGTAGCAATTTTGGGCTACGGGTCACAAGGTCATGCTCACGCTTTGAACCTAAAAGAATCCGGAATTGATGTATGCGTAGGGTTGCGAGAGGATTCTGGTTCTATCGCAAAAGCTGAAGAAGCTGGACTTACAGTCCGTTCTCTTTCTGAAGCATCAGACTGGGCAGATGTAATCATGCTTTTGCTGCCTGATACAGACCAAGCAGCAATTTACGAAGAACACATTGCTCCAAATTTGAAAGCTGGGGACGCCATTGCTTTCGCTCATGGCTTTAATATCCGTTTTGATCTGATCGCACCGCCTGATGACATAGATGTCATCATGATTGCCCCCAAAGGGCCAGGTCACTTAGTTCGCAGAACTTATGTGGAGGGTGGAGGCGTACCTTGTCTGATTGCTGTAGAGCAAGACCCCACGGGTGGAGCAAAAGATCTAGCCCTAGCTTATGCAGATGGGCTGGGAGGGGCTAGAGCAGGAGTTATTGAGACGACTTTCACCGAAGAGTGTGAGACAGACCTTTTTGGCGAACAGGTAGTGCTTTGTGGAGGACTTACTGAGCTAGTTAGAAGTGCTTATGACACATTAGTTGACGCGGGGTATCAGCCAGAGATTTGTTATTTCGAATGTCTTCATGAATTGAAGTTGATCGTAGATCTTATGTATGAACAAGGCATAGGAGGTATGCGTTATTCAGTTTCCGATACTGCCGAATACGGCGACTTGACTCGTGGCCCTCGAGTGGTAGATGACCATGTAAGAGAAACAATGAAACAGGTCTTAGACGAGATTCAATCTGGAGCTTTTGCAGAAGAATGGGTGAAAGAAGCTCATTCTGGTAGGGAAAACTTTTATGCTTTGGAAGAAAAAGGGCGCCAACATCGAATTGAGCAAGTTGGTTCTAAGCTTCGTGACATGATGCCATGGATTAGCGCTGGCAAAGTATCTGTGCAAGATGCATCAGGTGGTCAGGGTTAATAAATTGGCGTGGGGAAAGACACGTATCTCGTCGACCCGCTATCAGAAGGCGAGCTGATCTGTAGCGTGAAGTTCCCGCAGATTCGACCTCAGTCGTTCGCCGGTCATCTGAAATTGACCTAAAGTATGAGAAATTGAACAGAGATAAAAATGACTGGGAAGAACTTAGTCGCCGTGCAGCGTTTGCTTCCCATCGATTGATCGGTTGGATTTATTGGGATCCGAGGGCTATTGCGAATTATGAAGCTCTTGGAGTTCCAGACGGATTTGGTTATTACGTGTCTACCCGCGCTGCTACTCTAGGGAAAGCTGGAAATAAAGCAGTCTCTGCGTCTTTTTACTCGATACACCCAGATTTTATTAAAGCAAGTCTTGATAATTGCCGTGAACATACAACTTTCGAAAAAGCGGCAGGAGCTAGAGACGCCGCTGTAGCTCCTGGTTTACAGCAGTTAACACCAGAAATCTGTGAACCTTTAGCAACGATGTCTCCCGCTCTTTGGAATGCAGCAGAAAAACTTCCTTTATCTGGCCGCGCTTTATTTGCATCGTTACTGGATTGGCCACGCCATGAAGACCCGCTCACATCAGCTTGGTTAGCTGTTAACGCCATCCGTGAATGGCGGGGTGATACTCATTGGGCAATAATGACAAGCGAAAATATTGACGGAACCATGGCGGGCATTCTGGACAATGCCAAGCACAATTATGACGACCAATGGCTTCCACGTAGCAGAGGCGCAGACGATGAAGCGATCAGTTTTGCATTTAAAAAGTTAGCAGAGCGTGGTTTGGCGAATGGAGAAGAAGTTACAACTAAAGGTTTGGAATTCAGAGAAGAGCTCGAAAGAAAACTTAACAATATGGCAAGTGCTGCTTGGCGTAATCTTGGGATTGATCAAACGATTCAGTTTCTCGAATTGATAGAACCAGTAGGTTCGCGCTACATGGATCATATTGATAGGACAGCTGGATCAAAATGGATGCCAGCTGGGCGAGAAGTCAGGAGTTAGGTAGTTCTGGTGTCAGCTCATCCGCTGAACTATCATCGCCATTCCTTGTCCACCGCCAACGCACATGGTTTCAAGTCCGAATTCTTTGTCTGCGTCTTCTAGTCCATTTATAAGTGTTGTCATTATTCGGGCACCAGTCATTCCAAATGGGTGACCCAAAGCGATAGCTCCACCATTTACATTCAATTTGTCATGATCTATACCGGTTTCTTCTGCTGAAGGAATAACTTGCGCCGCAAAAGCTTCATTTATTTCGACTAGGTCTATGTCGCTAATTGCCATATTGGCTCTTTTTAGGGTCTGGTTAATTGCATCAATCGGACCTAACCCCATGACCTCTGGATTCAGGGATGAAACTCCTGAGGCCACAATTTTCGCTAGCGGAGTTACTCCCAATTCTGAAGCTTTTTCTTCACTCATTACGACTACGGCAGCAGCACCATCATTCAAAGGACAAGCATTACCAGCAGTAACAGTTCCATCAGGACGGAAGACAGGGTTTAGCTGTGAAACATTTTCATATGTTGTTCCAGCTCTTATTCCATCGTCGGCTGTGACTACAGTTCCATCCGGAACTGTGTATGGGGTTATTTCACGCTCAAAAAAACCTCGAGATGCAGCGGCTTCCGCGCGATTTTGCGAACGCACCCCCCATTCGTCTTGATCTTTGCGCGAAACTCCCTTACTTTGCGCTACGTTTTCGGCAGTTTGTCCCATTGCTATATACACATCTGGCAAACCTTGGGGTGGAGTCCAAGTTTCTACCCCTTCTCCGGTCCTTTCAGCGGTCCGAGTCTCCGCATCTTTAAAAGAGTCGTTATGCGGTCCGGTATCGGAGGCGCCAAATTGGTAGCGACTTACGCATTCGACACCCCCGGCAACAAACACATCCCCTTCCCCAGCTTTAATTGCATGAAAGGCCATGCGGATTGTTTGCAAGGAAGATGAACAGTACCGGTTTACTGTCACTCCAGGAGCGTCTATTCCGGCTAAGAGACTTGAGATGCGCGCAATGTTATAACCTTGTTCTCCACCAGGTTGACCGGTTCCCCACAGAACATCTTCAACTAAATCATTTTGAAGTTGTGGAACCTTGGAGAGGACATCTTTAATTATAAAAGCTGACATGTCATCAGGTCTGGCTTCTGCCAGACTTCCTTTATTTGCTCTACCTATAGGAGTTCTTGAAGTCGCTACTATTACAGCATCCGGCATTATTAACCTCTCAATTTTTTATCGAATCTGCCGAGATCCTAACCGGCAGAAATAGACCTTGTTTATTTTTGCATAAAAACTTTAATTAGTGCGCTTTACTAGAGTCAGTCCGTCACCGACCGAGAGCATTACAGAAGAGACTCTGTCATCTTGATAGACGTGATCATTGAAGTTCCGGATAGAGACAGTATCTTCGTCAGAAATTTTTGGGTCAACCACTCTGCCCGACCATAAAACATTATCGATTGCTATTAATCCATGATCTGACAATCGAGGCACAATCTGTTCATAATATTCCTTGTAACCACCCTTATCTGCATCAATGAAAGCAAAATCGATTTTTTTATCATCGGGCAAATTAGCTAAAGTTTCTTTCGCTGGTGCAATAACAAGATCAATTTTTTCAGCTACACCGGCTTTTTTCCAGTAGTCACTAGCTACTGAAGTCCATTCTTCAGAAACATCACAACATAATAGTTTTCCATTCGGCGGTAGAGCTTTTGCAATGGCCAAAGATGAATAACCCGTGAAAGTTCCTATTTCAACAGCAAATTCGGGTCTGATTGCAGCGACTATCATGTAAAGAAAAACACCTTGGTCCTGCGCGACCTGCATGGCAGAAACGCGTCCCAATCTAGATGTAGTTTCGATAAGAGATTTTTGTGTTTCATCGGGTTGTGAAGTGTGGCCCAAGATGTATTCGAATAGTTTTTCATCGAGAAAAAAAGAGCGATGGTATGTATTTCCGTCTGAAATGTTCGAATTATTCTGCATATAGTTTTCTATCCTTGATATTTACTAATAATGGATTACTAAAGTAGTAAATGCAGAGGTTAGTAAAGAACTTTTAAGCATACTCAAATGGGCTTAGGGAGAGTGATGACGAAAATAGACCCGGAAGAGCAATGGAAATTGCTTATAGGAGGCGAGTGGGTAGAAACCTCAGGAACGTACCCAGTGGTTAATCCTTACACCATGGAGGTAGTGGGTCACGCTCCGGAAGCATCTCTGAGTGATTCAACTGATGCAATGGCAGCCGCAAGAGATGCATTAGACGGCTGGAAAAATACATCGATGGATCAGAGATGTTATTTACTTGGAAAACTTGCTGACGTGCTTGAACAGAAAACCCCGGAGTGGGTTGAGTTGGTCCAGGCAGAGACCGGATCAACTATAAATATCACAGAAACTCTGCAAGTAGCGGGAGGCTTTATTGACCGTTTCCGCTATTACTCGAAACCACAACGAATAGATTCTTCTGAACTTCCCACTAAACAAGGAGCGACTGCTCTTGGACCCGCAGGTCTTGTGGCAGCATCTGTATACCATCAACCAGTTGGAGTTGTTCTATGCATCACGCCTTACAACTTCCCTCTTACTAACGTGGCGGGCAAAATAGCACCGGCCTTAGCGATGGGTAATACCTGCATCATAAAACCAGCGCCACAAGACCCACTTGGCATTTTGAGATTGGGTGAAGCGATAAATGAAGCGGGTTTTCCACCAGGGGTCATAAATATTGTTACTTCTTCTGGCCCTGAAGTCCCGGCAGCGATGGTTGCATCAAAAGATGTCAACATGGTCAGTTTTACTGGATCGACTTCCGTTGGTAAGTCAATCTACGAAAGTGGAGCGGCAACTATGACACGCGTTCTTATGGAGTTAGGGGGTAAGGGTGCACTAATCATGACTGAGGACGCCAGTGTAGATGCGGCAATGGGAGCCATAGCAAGTGTTTGGGGTTTCCATAGTGGTCAGATTTGCACCGCACCCACACGAGTCATTTGCCATCGCAATATTTACGATCAAACAGTAGAGACTCTCGAAGCTGTAGCGGGAATGCTCAAGATGGGAGACCCTAGAGAACGCGATACTTTAGTCGGCCCTTTGATTTCGGAGCAGCAGAGAGACAGTGTTGAAAAATTTATTTCCTCTGGCGTTGACTCGGGCGCCAAATTAGTTTGTGGGGGTGAAAGACCTGATGAACAAGGTTATTTTGTAGCACCCACACTTTTGGCTGATTGCACAACTGACATGCACGTCGTTCGTGAAGAAGCTTTTGGACCAGTTGTTGTGGTGCTGCCACACGAAAATGATGAAGAAGCGATTGAAATGGCTAATGACTCTGACTACGGGCTATTTAGTTACGTGTACGCCGGGGACACAGCTAGAGCGCACCATATAGCTCAAAGTTTGGAAAGCGGAAATGTTGCTCTTAACAGCATCCAACCCCACATGGAAGCCCCTTTTGGAGGATTTAAGATGTCCGGAATAGGTCGAGATCGCGGTACGTGGGGTTTAAAGGCCTATAGCGAACTTCAAGCGATTTCTTGGTTAGCTTAATAAAGCCCTTTTAGAGACTTGGGAAGCTATGGTCACTATTGTTATCGGTATAAAAAAAGGAGAGCAATGCTTGAAGTAGGAAACGAAGCACCAAAATTTTCAGCACTTGATCAAGATGGCAANACCCTATCCNTNGCTGATTTTTTGGGAAGTTGGGTTTTGTTTTGGTGGTATTCAAAAGCATCAACACCGGGTTGAACGATCCAAGGCCAGGGGCTCCGTGATAGAGCTTCAGAATTTTCGAACCTAGGAGCCGTAATAGTCGGTGCCAGTTTCGACACAGTAGAAGAACAAAAGAAATTTTTCGAAGAGCAAGAATTTNCCTTTCCATTAATAGCCGACCCAGAGAGAGAAATAGGAGAGCTTTATGGGGTAGCTCGGTCCGTAGAAGACCCAGCTGCAGCTTTTCCCATAAGGACGAGTTTCTTAATTTCTCCTGAAGGATTGGTTGCTGCTATTTGGGATCAGGACTCAATCACAGATTTCCAGACACATGGTGACGAAGTTTTGTCGGTAATCCGCTCTCAAAGCTGAGAACAGGGGCAGATTTGATTCTTCCACTAGAAGGCCTTTCTGTNGTTGAAGGGTCGGCTTTTGTCGCTGCTCCTTCTGGAGGAATGACATTAGCTCAGATGGGTGCTGAGGTAATCAGATTCGATCAACTCGGTGGAGGGATCGATTATAAACGTTGGCCTCTCACCAAAGATGGGGTCAGTCTTTATTGGAACGGTTTAAACCGTGGAAAGAAATCGGTAGTAGCAGATTTNCGCGCTCCTGAAATACAAAGTTTGTTATCTGAACTTATAGCTAATTCAGGAAATTTTTTAACNAATTTTCCTTCAAAGGGTTGGCTCAGCTATGAAAAACTTTCGGAAAAAAGGTCCGATCTTGTCATGGTGTCGATCATGGGAAGTCATGATGGTACAACAGCTGTCGATTACACAATCAATTGTGCAGTTGGCATTCCGTCAATCACTGGCCATGAGGAAGACTCTCGACCCGTCAATCATTCACTACCTGCCTGGGANCTTATCTGTGGCCAAACTGCAGCATTAGGTATTGTTGCGGCCGATCGGTATAGGGCACAAACTGGAAAAGGACAGTTAGTAACCCTTGCTTTGTCGGATGTTGCCTTGGCTGCAGTCGCGTGGAGGGGAGATCTTACTGAAGTTGAATTAGGTGGGACTGAAAGAAAAAAACTTGGTAATGATCTTTATGGAGCTTTTGGAAGAGATTTTCTGAGTAGCGACGGTCGACATGTGATGGTTGTGGCTATTACCCAAAAACAGTGGGATGGGCTCATAGAAGCAACTCAGACTAAGGAGGAGGTTGCTTTACTATCTCAAAGACACGGCTTTGACTTCACAGATGAAGGAGTGCGTTTTGAAGCGAGGAAAGAACTTGCAGGTTTGTTTAGTCCGTGGTTCGANAACTTAACCCTAAAAGAAATTTCTGAACGGCTTGATGAATGTGGAGTGTGTTGGGGTCCATACAGGACCTTCAGGCAAATGCTCGATGAAGACCCTAGGTGCTCAACGGAGAATCCAATGTTTTCTAGTATCGATCAACCTGGNGTAGGAAGACACTTAGTTCCTGGGTCTCCTTTATCTTTTGGGGGTCCATTAGCAGGCGACCGAAATGCTCTCGAAGCNCCGCTATTGGGAGAACATACTGAACAAGTTTTAGCTGACAATCTGAAGTTGAGTNCAGCCGAAATAGGAAACTTAGCCGACCACGATCTTATTTTCACAGTTTAGTGATCGCTCTTCATCCTCTAGGCTCCAAAAGTCACGAGTCTCCAATCGAGAACATTTGATTTTTCATCACCCTTAATGCAAAAGACCTCAGTTTTTATTGCACTAATTTTCCCATTAGTTAATGTTTCCTGATCTAAGAGAGTGTGTTCAAAAGATAGAACATCTCCTTCATGTACAGGTCCTAAGTGGTCNCAAGACTGCCAACCCAAAATAGTAGCGTTTCTTGGTACAAGTCGGTTCAGGGACGCTTGAGCGAGGCCTACAGTGTGACCGCCATACACGAGTCTTTCACCTGTTGGTGAAGTATCCGCATTGCGATGAACAGGGGCCTGNTTTTGGGTTAGACGAACTAATTCCATTGCATTACTTACTGTGTCGCATAGATCATCGATTTTCTTCATACCAACGACCCAATCCTCTTGATTTTTTACGACTAGGTGTGAGAGGTCCCAAGACATGGGAACTAAAGACTTCCAGTTGTCTAAAACTATTTCTGTTTCTACCGATCCAAGGTCGTCACAGTGTCCTGGAAGGTGTTCAGGGTTGCGCGCTTTGATCATCGCACAACGTTCATAATCAACCAAAATTGAATCATCATCTACACAAGTGGTTGTTATACCAAGCAGAACGAGTCCCCTTGGTGATCTGTCTTTTCTTAGGGTTAAATCTTTTAAACCTTTAATTACTACTTCGGTATGGAGGGTCTCTCCTTCAAAGACAGGTCTTTTGAAAGAAACTCCGCGATAGAAAAGATTTGCTATTACCTGTTTTGTAGCAACAGTGCTTTGTCCGATTGAAAAATGCATTAATAGACCGGGATTTACGACACGTTTTGAAACGCCAGTTACTTTCTCGGCTAATGGAAGACTGAGAGAAGTAGGCAAAGGGTCCCCACAAATTGACTGGTACATCGCGATTTCGCCGGACGTGATAGTTAGATCAGGCGAAGGGGGAAGAATCTGCCCCACTGTCAAATCATCAAAATAAGTTCCGGGAACCTTTTCACTGTTCAATGTTTCATTCTTCACCTAATGACTATGGCACGCGTTTTACCTGATGTCATCTTGATGGCAGCTGGTTGTCGAAAAAGTTTGTTCATAAACTGAAACACAATCTGTTTTACAGATAGATGATTCTGTAATTATTATTACAAACCTCTGTTCAAAACAGTTTGTATTACCTAAAGTCGCGCGCTCGGGGTAAAACTCCGAAAAGTAGAACGGAGGAGGGCCGGTCTGCATGACTGATATAGCAACGAACTTTTTTATTGATTCAAGAGTTCTAATCTGGATGAAAAATGCCTTGTGTCAAGGCGAGAGTAGTTTGTTTTTTGCACCATTTGCTGAAAGACCTGAAGCAAGAGTTAGGCGTGAAGCAAAAGCCAAGGAGATCTGCGCGGATTGTGAAGTNCAGGTTGATTGCAAACAATATGCTCGTGACAACAGAGAGTTGGGGTTTTGGGGTGGAGAATCAGAAGCAGAGAGAGCTACTGCAGGATTCGCACCGACTACGCCGATAATCGGACGCAGGCAGGTAGCCGCTGATAGAGCTGCAGCAGCTCTAGCCGCNGCNGCAGCAGCAGGACGTTAAAAATAAAACAGAATTAGTTCTTATTAAAACGAGCTGAAAGAAATATCGGAAAGATTCCAACAGCAACACAAATTCCTGTAGTCAACCATGAGCCACCGGACATGTGAACTATCTCAAAGTAGTCGCGGCCGAACTCACTCAAAAGAACAGACACATAAGACAAGCCCATAAAAACTGCTAACAATAATTTCCAAGGTTTTATTGGCCTGCTTACAACCACAAGAATCCCAAGACCAAGGCATAGAAGAGTAGCTGTTGCAGCAGTTCTAGCTTCAATCAATAAAACATCCGAACGCCTAACAATTTCATAACAGACAAAAGTTGCGATTGCAGCAGAGATGCCAGCAGGGATCGAATAGCGAAGAACCCTTTTTAGAAAACCTGGTTTAACTAGTGAACTATCAGGAGCTAAAGCTAAGAAGAAACCAGGCAGTCCTATAGAAAAAGTTCCTATAAGAGTTAGTTGCTTAGGCCGAAAAGGAAAAGGAACACCGAGTATTCCTACAAGTGCTGTCAATAGAACAGCGTAAGTTGCTTTTGTTATGAAAAGATTAGAAACCCTCTCTATATTATTAATAACTCTCCGTCCTTCTTTAAGAACACGTGGCAAGATTTTGAATTGATTATCAAGCAAGACCAATTGAGCTACAGCCCTACTGGCCGAACTACCCGATCCCATAGCGATACCCATATCAGAATCTTTCAAAGCGAGAACATCGTTGACACCATCACCTGTCATGGCAACGGTGTGCCCCTTCTTTTGAAGAGATGCAACCATTGCTCTTTTCTGGTGAGGTGTAACACGTCCAAAAATCGACGTACTTTCAATTATTTCGTCCATATTTTGATTTTCTGATAATTCTCTAGCGTCTAACACCTCGGCATTAGTTGAGACACCAGCTTTTTTAGCCACTGCAGCAACTGTTGAAGGATGATCACCCGAAATAACTTTCAATTGAATACCTTGACCTTGAAGGTAGCTAAGGATNTCTTGTGCGTCGTCTCGCAAAGTATCTTCTAAAAAGATCAGACATACCGGACTTCGATTTGATGGCAATTCATCCGGTTTGCCAGCAGGATCATTTGATCTAGTAAGAACTAAAATACGCTTCCCCTCATTCGCCAGAATTTCCACACGGTTACGATTTTCTTGATCGTCTTCCCCTAAGAGAATTTCAGGAGCACCCAAATGGAACAACCCATTCTTGCCAAAGTCACACATAGCCCATTTACGCATTGAAGAAAAGGCGATTGAATCAACTAGGTGCCAGCCGGGGTCTAGAAATTGTTCGCCTAGAGCAGCGAGTGTCGCGTTAGGTGAAGGGTCAGCAGCTACCATCGCTCCGAGCGCATCAGAAGGATCAGTTCCATCAAGAGTCTCAAATCCTGTATAGGAAATTTCTCCTGTTGTGATNGTCCCAGTTTTATCCAGACACAAGACATCGACACGAGCCAACATTTCAACTGATGCTAGCTCTTTACATAAAGCTCTATGTCTAGCCAAAGTAACTACACCAGTGATGAAGGAAAGACTTGTAAGTAGAACAAGTCCGTCAGGAACCATCGCAACTGCTGAAGCTACAGTCCCACGTAGAGCTTCCTCCCACAGATCTTCAGTAGNCAAAAGTCTAAGAAGTAAAAGACCTACAGAAGGAGGAATAATTATAATCAACCAACGAAGTATCGTGTCTACCCCAGAACGCAAGTCACTATCGACGAGTCTGAAACGCCGAGCTTCTTCAGCCAAAGCAACTGCGTATGAATCAACACCTATACGCGTAGCCCTGTAGTGACCAAAACCAGCTGATACAAAACTCCCGGATAAAACCTCATCTGAAATATTTTTTTCAACAGGTTCAGATTCACCAGTAAGTAGTGACTCATCGACTTCTAAACCGGCAGAATATGTTAATTCGCCATCCACAACTATTTGGTCACCTGGTTGGATTTCAATCAGGTCATCAAGCACGACTTCAGAAATATTAATTTCTCTGGTAATTCCTTCACGAATTACGCGCGCTTTAGGAGCTGATAGAACAGCTAACTCCGTTAAAGTTTTTCGAGCTTTCAATTCTTGAAAAATTCCAATGACACTGTTGGAAAAAATAACTCCTGCAAATAAAGCATCTCCTGGGAAGCCTGCTACCAATATGAGAATAAGCAAGGTTCCCATAATCCCATTGACCGGAGTTAAAACATTTGCTCTCAAAATTTGTTTAGTGGTACGAACAGGGGCGTCAGGAACATTATTAACCTGACCTTTTTCGATCCGTTCGGTAACTTCAGCCTCCGTGAGGCCTATAGCGGTTTCGAGAGAATTATCANTACCCATATATAAATATTAGGTTAGAAGCTAGCTATTTGATTGTTCAAAGTGGTAACCATCTGTAGTCATCGTCAGCCTATGGCGCTCTCCGGGCATTTCAGGATCGGTTTTTTCATATCCCGCATCTCCAAGCCACATTGCTACTGGCCCTTTCACCGATTGAGCTATATGTGTTTCATAGAACGTTGGATCCTTGGNATTAAGGTCCTTTAAAGCATCTTCAACACTTGTAAAAGAAATAAGGCGATTCAAGGTCACCCAAGTAGGTGGCGCTAGTTCTATCTCGCCGGCATCACGCAAATTGATGGCTTCATGAGGACGAAACCAATTGTGTTCAATGATTTCAGAATCATCAATGGTGACTTCATCACCATCCAGCAGTCTCGTTGCAAAAAAGTATGTAGAAAATCTTTTAGGAGTTATAGCTGGTGGAACCCAATGCGAAAACCAAAACAGGTTTTCTTGAGAAACAGAAAGCGCTGCTTCTTCGAAAGTCTCTCTTACAGCAGCACTCGTTGCTGTTGCTAACTCATCAACAGATCCATCTGAATTAATAACCTTGTCAGTTTCGTCGATTTTTCCACCAGGAAAAACCCACATACCTCCAAAAGCAACTTTGGAATTCTTTCGAAGCATTAAAAGTTCAATACCGGANTCTGAATCTCTCATTATTACAACAGTTGCAGCAGGTATCAGATCACTTGTTCCTCGNTCCTCGTGATCTGATTCCCATTTTTTGTAACGACTTTCATCACGATTATCTACCAATGAGAGTCATTCCTTTTCTTCTAAGTTGTCTTTAGTGAGATCACCGAAAGGAGATCTGTCAAACCAAAGAGTTTCTTCGACAAGTTTCCTACTTTTCCAACCTGCGTCTNATCGGATCAGTTCATGTCTGTATCTTCCACCTACAAACCAGATTTCTCCTCCTTTTAGACGCATTGGATTATTGAAAAGAGCAAGAACATCAGCTTCATTTTCTTCTTTCTCTAANACTTCGATGTTGGTGACGAGATGTTGAGACATTTCAAACATGTCCAANGCTTTTGATAAAAAAGAAACGGTTTCCTCTAAATTACCGACTGGGCCTCCCGAAGATGAGTAATCGATNTGAGCATCTGTTGTGAANAAGGTTCTATAAAGATCCCAATCCCGAGTATCCACAGCGCGTGCATAGCGTGAAAAAAAATCTGTTATCTCAATCCTGTCAACAACATGTTCAATGTTCATAAGACCGCTTTCCAATCACAGAATTAAACCCCTCGAAAAAGTTAAAACCTTTCTCTGTTATAGCAGTAAAACTTATTTGACATGATGTTCTGCAAAGCTTGCCATTCCATCCATCCAAGAAATTTTACATGGTCCAGTTATTGATTTTCTGAAACTTGGATCTGCTGCTCCTCCTGATTGGCTACCTGGCACATTTTCGTATAGGAGTTGTGGAGTTTTACCCAAGAGAGAACCGAAAAAAGCGCACCANTCCTCGGCAGTTACAACTTCATCTCCGCACCAGTTCACTACGGTCGANGGAGTTGAAGCGGCTTCAAGAAGATGTGATACCTGCTGAGCTAGATCTGTCTCATGGATGGGGCTATAAGGAGAAGGGGCTGAGTCTCTGAGTATTATGGGTTTATCGGCAGCGATTGCTGCACAGTGATATTTTGGAAGACCCCCATTATCGCCATAGCTTGCATTAATTCGAGCGATGGTAGTAGGGAGGTCAAGAACNCTAGACATGGTTTTAGCGACAGCTTCTTGGCTTATTTTAGAGATTCCATAGGTAGGAGAATGGGTAACAGTTGAATCTCCCAGTGGATCACTTTCATGGTAGAGATGCCAAGGGTTTTCATTGGGTTTGTACACAGAGTTANTTGAAGCTATCAATACGGACTTGGCGCTTCGACAATGTTGCATCAAGATTCCCGTCGCTTCAGCATTATTCGAAATTGCCAAATCATAATCGGCTACTGGGCCTTGAAAAACTGCAAAATGAACTACATGATCGAAATCGGTTGGGAGAGCTCCGTAGTCTTTCGAATTTAAATCGAGAGTAAAAGTGCGAATGCCCATTCCATCTAAACGGTCTTTGTTTTGTTCATCAGTAAACCGAGCAACCCCCCAAACCTCATTTTTTTCCGCTAAGAAACGAGCTAACGGAAAACCAATTTGGCCAGTTACACCTGTAATGAGAATTTTTTTATCTGATAACATTCTCCGACGATAGGTCGATTGGGTGACCTCCGATAGTGTCGCCGCATAACTTTTAGTAAAAAATATATTGAGGAGGAAAAGTGGCTGGCCATCTTTCAGGTAAAAACATTGCGGTGACAGGAGCCGGAAATGGAATTGGGCGTTCTGTCGCCATTCTCTGCGCAAAAGAAGGAGCGAACGTAGTTGTCGCTGACTATGGGGTAGAACTAGACGGTTCTGCTCCTTCAAGCGCTGTGGCTGATGAAGTCGTAAATCAAATTAAGGAATTAGGCGGAAATGCAATTGCTGTAGCCGGCGATGTTTCAGAATCAGAAGTAGGTCAACGAATAGTTGAAACTGCCATTGAGGCCTGGGGGCGAATAGACGGAGTTGCTTGCGCTGCAGGAATTTTGCGCGAAAGAATGCTGTTTAATATGACCGATGAAGAATTCGACGATGTCGTGAGAGTCCATCTCAGGGGTCACTTCAACGTTTACAGAGCAGCTTCTGCTGTAATGCGTAAACAAGAAGGAGGGGGAAGCATCCTTGGTTTCACCTCAGGAGCTTTTGTTGCTTCAACAGCTCAACCAAACTATTCAGCCGCAAAAGGTGGAATCATATCTCTTACAAAAAGTGCAGCTTTCGCTCTAAAGAGATACGGGGTAAATGCGAACTGTATAGCACCCGCTGCAATGACCCGAATGTCAGAAAACGTCCCTTTTGAAATAGAAGCAGGAGCCCCAGAAGATATTGCGCCACTAGCAGCATTTTTACTGTCAGACGCTGCTAAAAACATAACAGCACAGATATATACATGCACTGGAAAGCGAATAGCGGTATGGAACCAACCTGCTGAAGTCAGGGAAATGACTGCTAACGACGGAGAAGCCTTTTCATTCGATGAGATAGTCGAAAGATTAGATGCCGATATAGGTGTCGAAGAACTCCCATTGTTTGCAGATTTGGAGCGAAGGATGAAAGAAATGGCCGAAAAGACAGAACAGGACAATGCCTAGTTGATCTAGGATCTGATTATGGCAACTAAAACTCCTCCAAACTATGTCGAAAGCCACAACCTCTTAGAACAGAAGGTAGTGGTCGTAACCGCTGCTGCAGGAACTGGAATCGGTTCTGCAGTGGCACGACGCTGCATCGAAGAAGGAGCCACCGTAATTATTTCTGATGTTCACGAAAAAAGACTTGAGGCCACTTCTGAAGCATTAGCCCAGATCAATGGAGAGAAACCTTTTTCAATTGTGTGTGATGTAACGAACGACCAACAAGTGCAGAATTTGTTCGACAAAACGATAGAAGAATACGGAAAAATCGACGTCCTAATTAATAACGCAGGTTTAGGAGCTCAAAGCTTGTTAGTTGAAATGGATGATGAAGAATGGTCGCGAGTCATCGACGTGACACTGAATGGAACAATGCGTTGCACAAGAGCAGCATTGAAAAAAATGCAGGAGAAAAATGCAGGAGTGATAGTAAACAACGCTTCGGTTTTAGGATGGCGTGCACAAGCAGGTCAATCTCACTACGCAGCGGCAAAAGCGGGTGTTATGGCACTTACAAGATGCGTTGCTATCGAAGCAGCTGAACACGACATACGAGTTAACTGTGTAGCACCGAGTTTGGCTATTCATCCGAATCTTGCAAAATCCAGTAACCAAGAGCTAATAGATTCTTTGATAGAGCAAGAAGCCTTAGGACGCGCTGCAGAACCATGGGAAGTAGCAAATGTAATGGTTTTCTTAGCCAGCGATTACTCCTCCTACATGACAGGCGAAGTCATTTCAGTTTCAAGTCAGCACCCCTAATTTTACCTGACTCTCCATTCAGCGTTCATGTCTAAATCAGGCTCTGCCGAGACAACACCAATACGAGCAAGGTCTAATAGATGAGCATATACAGAACTGCCGGCTGCCTTGTGAAGACTTTCATCAAGACCAGAATAGATATCGTCAACTAATTCCTTAACTGTTTTTGGTTCCTTTTTGATCGCTGCAATTATTTGAGTCGTACGCTCCTCTCGGTGCACGATCAGTGAATTAACAAAAGGAAGAGGATTCTCAATCGCGGGACCGTGAGTAGGTCGATAGATCATTTCAGAGCGTTCAAGAAGACGACGTAAATTAGAAAGATAATGAGAGAGATTCCCGTCTGGAGCCGGAATCACAGTCGTCGACCATCCCATAACATGATCGCCGGTAAACAAAGTAGATTCNTCCTCTAACGAAAAACATAAATGGTTAGAAATGTGTCCTGGTGTATGGAGAGCTTCAAAAGTAAAACCTTCACCAACAATCACATCTCCATTTCCTATTTCAACATCAGGAACAAATTCGGTATCACCCTTACCTTCGAGACCATCCTGCGTTACCTCATCATTAGATTTTTTTGAAGCTGCCAGCGGATGTTTACCNAATCCGTATGTCGGAGCCGAAGTGATCTCAGAGAGACTGGTAGCCAAAGGAGAGTGATCTGGGTGCGTGTGTGTCACTAAAATATGGCTCACATTTTTGTTTCCTATANCGTCCAAAAGAGCAGCCAGATGCGCATCATCACGAGGACCTGGGTCAATTACGGCCAGTTCGTTTCCATTAGGATTCCCAATGATGTAAGTCCCGGTTCCGTGATAAGTAAATTTAGAAGGATTTTTTGCAACGATCCGCCTGACCATAGGTGAAACAGATTGAACTACCCCGTAGGTCGGCGACTCTTCAGTCAGAAAGACAGGTGGCATTTTTATTCAAAAATATTACGAGTTTTCTTCGATGCTCGTATCGGAGATTTCTTTTAAATAGAAAGGACTCTCTCCACCTCCATGAACCTCGACAGTGGTTCCAGTCATCCAGCGAGCCAAAGGNGAAGCCAGCACCATNCACATATCAGCGATTTCTTCAGGTTTNCCTAGACGCTTCATAGCTAGATGGTTNGCGAGCTTANAACGNTTCTCGTCATCGCCGTAAAAGTCAGACGATTCATCAGTTTCTATAAGTCCAACTGACAAAGTCAGAACGCGTATTTTTGGACTCCACTCATGAGCTAAAGTTTTACTCAAATTATCCAAACCAGCTTTAGCNGCCCCGTAGGCCATTCCCGTGGGGTTGGGTCTACTCCCACTGACTGAAGAGATATTGATGATGACACCATTGTCTTCTTGCGAATTCATCACAGGGAACACAGATTGAGAACAGTGCATAGAAGCTAAAAGATTCAATGAAACAACTTTTTCATTAAAGCGAGGTGAAGCTTCTGAAGATTTAACTGAAGGCGCCCCTCCAGCATTGTTTACAAGCACATCGATACGACCAAACTCTTTGAAAACCTCAGAAATAAGAGATTCAACCTGATCAGGGTTTCTCACATCAGTTTCAAAAAAAATGGCTTCTTTGTTATTCAATTCAGAAATGATCGGTTTCCCCGGTGCATTNCGAGCGCATGTAACAACATTCGCGCCGGCATCTAAAAAAGATTCTGAAATAACGCGCCCAAGACCACGAGTCCCTCCGGTGACAATCACCGTTTTACCTGAGAAATCAAGGATTTCAGTTTTGTCCATAGAAATATTCACACTAGAAGATTATCTCAGGTCGTTGCATAGCGTGGGTTGCTCTAGCGTTGAAGTTGTGATTGACAAAAAAATGACCGAAACGGAAGTCATCGAAGAATTATCAGATGGAATGACTATTGGCATAGGTGGTTGGGGCTCACGTCGAAAACCCATGTCACTGGTTCGAGCAATAGCATGTAGCAATTTAAAAGACCTTACAATCGTTAGTTATGGAGGGCCAGAAGTAGGGCTTCTCTCCGCCATGGGCAAGATTCGGAAAGCTATTTATGGTTTTGTTTCACTTGATTCAATACCTCTCGAACCGCATTTCAGAAACGCCAAACAAGAGGGAACCATCGAAACTGGTGAACTGGACGAAGGCGCTTTTTATTTAGGTTTACTAGCTGCAGCACATCGTGTGCCTTTTTATCCAACTAGAGCTGGTTTAGGTAGTGACATGCTCATGATGAACCCTGAAATAAAGACAATCGAATCTCCTTACGAATCAAGCGACGGAGAAAAAGGTGAAGAATTGGTAGCGATTCCGGCCCTAAATCTTGATGTTTCTCTTATTCANATGAATAGAGCTGANTCCCAAGGAAATGGACAGTTTTTAGGTCCTGATTTGTATTTCGACGACCTTTTTGCAAAAGCAGCCAAACGTACTTTCATGAGTTGCGAAAAGATAATCCCTACTGAGGACTTCCTAAAAGAAGGAAGTGTCCACACTCTTAAAATTCCGAGATTATTCATCGACGGTGTAATCGAAGCTCCAAGAGGAGCTCACTTCACTGAATGCCCTCCTGATTACGGCAGAGATGAGGCTTTCCAAAGTGAATATGCCGCCAGTGCTAAAGATCCTCAAAGTTGGGAAAACTTCAAACAAAAATACATAGAGGTAACTAGCCATCAAGAATACTTAAAAGCAGTTGACTCAAAAACTCAAACAGAAGAGAGCCAAAATGGCTGATGACGTAACAATCGATGAAATATGTATTACTGCAATTGCTGACGGCTTCCGAGGGGACGGAGAGATTTTGTGCAACCCCATAGGAAATGTTCCTGTGATAGCCGGACGCTTGGCTAAAGCCACATTTGAATCTGCCATGGTAATGACGGACACGGTTTCTGTTCTGGCTGCCAACACCATTCCTGTAGGAGATCCAGATGCGGAACGATTAGTGGAATCGTGGATGCCATATCGGGATCTTTTCGACATTGTTTGGTCAGGACGCCGTCATATAGTCATGGGTGCAAGCCAGATAGATTCACACGGAAATCAGAATTTTGCTGCAATCGGGGACTGGAAAAAACCTAAAGCCCAACTCTTAGGGCTTCGAGGAGCTCCCGGCAATCTGGTAAACAACACGACCAGTTATTGGATACCCAATCATTCAACCCGTAGTTTTGTCCAAAAAGTAGATGTTGTTTCAGGTCCAGGATACGACAGAGTTTCTAAACTCTCAGGTTGGATACAAAGCAANTATGAAATTCGCCAAGTCGTTTCAAATTTAGGGGTGTTAAATTTTTCCAATCAAGAAAAACGAATGCAGTTAGTTTCTTGTCATCCGAATGTNAAAGTTGAAGAAATAATTGCCGCAACCGGATTTGAATTGCTAGTACCAGACNAAGTTGAAGAGACCCGAATGCCCACAGAAGAAGAACTTAAACTCATTAGGGAAGTAATTGATCCGCATGGCTTACGTAAAGCAGAATTTGTTAAAAAATGANCGACACTAGATTAAAAACGAATTTTTGCGAATTAACCGGTGTTAAATACCCNATAGTTCAAACCGGTATGGGTTGGGTCGCAGGTCCGAATTTAGTCACAGCTACCTGTCAGGCAGGTGCTCTCGGGATACTTGCAGCAGCAACACTTACCTTTGATGAAATGGTTAAAGCAATTGAAGAAATTAAAAATAATACAGATAATCCTTTTGGTGTAAACCTGAGAACCGATGCTTTAGATATCGACTTTAGAATCGAACATTTAATCGATGCTCAGGTTCCAGTAGCTTCATTTGCACAAGCACCTACACAACGGATAGTTGAGCGTCTAAAAGAAGCAGANGTGATAGTNATACCTACTGTTGGAGCCGCGAGACACGCAGAAAAGGTGGCTGAGTTAGGCGTTGACGCAGTAATCGCACAAGGTTCTGAGGGAGGTGGNCACACAGGAGTTATTCCAACTTCACTCTTAATACCGCAGGTAATCGACTCAGTAGAAATTCCAGTAATTGCAGCCGGAGGCTTTACGGATGGAAGAGGACTAGCGGCTGCTTTGGCATGGGGGGCTTCTGGAATAGCAATGGGAACTAGATTTCTTTTAACAAGTGAAAGCGACGTCCCAGAGAATGTAAAAAATGTTTATTTGTCGACTTCATCTACCCAGACAGTCGTTACTAAAGCAATTGATGGTGCACCACAAAGAGTTATTTCNAACAAAATGGTGGAACGACTTGAAAAGGCNCGNTTACTTGCNTTTCCCATAGCGCTNCTTAATGCTTTACGTTTNAGACGACTATCCGGCACAACCTTTAAGAGCCTNATNACNGAAGGCTTAAGGATGAAAAAAACNCAGAAATTAACATGGAGNCAGNTAGCNCTTGCAGCTAACGCACCGATGTTGACAAAAGCGACAATGGTGGATGGTCATTTAGAAGTTGGAATTTTACCTACAGGTCAAGGAGTTGGGTCAATAAANGAATTGCCCAACAGTGAAGAGTTAGTGGGAAGAATTGTNGAAGAGGCAACAAATTCACTTGATCGATTCGGAAAAAGTTGAAAATGGATTTAAACCCNACAAAAGAACAAAAAGACTTTCGTATCGAAGTAAGAAACTGGCTCAAAGAAAACATTCCNAAAGAACCNTTACCTTCTATGGATACACAAGAGGGTTTTGAGCTNCATAGAGCATGGGAGAAAAAACTTTTCGAAAACAGATGGTCNGTTATTGCATGGCCGGAAAAGTACGGAGGAAGAGATTTAGGTGTCTCTGAATGGCTGATTTTTGAAGAAGAGTATTACCACTCAGGAGCGCCGGGACGTGTCAACACAAATGGAATTAATTTGCTGGCGCCCGCTTTGTTTGATTTTGGCACTGACGAACAAAAAAATCGTTTTTTACAAGCGATGGCATCNGGAGAAGAAATCTGGGCNCAAGGATGGTCAGAGCCAGATGCCGGAAGTGACTTAGCTTCAATAAAAACAAAAGCCCAAAAAGATGGCGAATGGTTTGTAATAAACGGTCAGAAAACTTGGTGCTCTCGCGGCGCCTGGGCAGATTGGATTTTTTGCATTGTTAGAACTGACCCAGACTCTGAAAGACATAAAGGGTTGTCATACCTGCTTGTACCAGCCGACTCGGAAGGTTTGGAGCGAAGACCAGTCAAANGACTTGACGGTGAACCTGCATTTGCTGAAATTTTCTTTGATGACTGCCGTGTACATTCTTCTAATCTTCTCGGTGGAGAAGGAGAAGGCTGGTCAGTTGCCATGTCAACGGCATCCAATGAACGCGGCTTAAACCTAAGAGCACCGGGCCGTTTCACAGCTGCGGCGGAAAGACTTGTCAATCTACATGGGGCAATAGAACCAAAACCGGATCCCAGCCTTACTGAAGAAGTTGTCAACTCGTGGGTGAGAGCTCACGCTTATCGGTGGCAAGCGCAGAGAACNGCGACGCGAATCATAGAAGGNGAGTCACTAAATTCTGAGCCTTCAATAATGAAGGTTTTCTGGTCAGAACTAGATATTGAACTTCACACTACTGCTCTACGAATTTTGAGAGACCGAGCCGATCTGGTAACAGAATTCTCAAATACGAGTGATGAAACTGAATGGTTAACGGGTTACCTTTTTGCTTTGGCTGGACCAATATACGCAGGAACGAATGAAATTCAGCGAAACATAATTGCTGAACGAGTTCTTGGTTTGCCGAGAAAGTAGGAAGCCAGATGCGTTTTGCACCAACTGAACAACAAGAGCAATTTGCTTCCAATATTGCTTCCATTTTAGAAAAAGAGTGCTCTTCAGAAGCACTCCAATTAGCTGGTGAAGAATCATCAGGAGGAATTGATGGTTTATGGGAAACACTTTCTGAAACGGGGCTTATGGGAATTGCTATACCCGAAGAATTCGGCGGCTTAGGTATGGGCAGTTCTGATCTGGTTTTCATTTTAGAAGAATTGGGACGTGCAGCTTGTCCTGAACCCGTGGCTGAACACGCAGCAGTAGCGGCACCTTTAATTACAAGATGGGCACAAAATGAAATGGCTAGAGAAATTTTAGAAGAATCAGTGACTGGTTCTAGAAAATTGACTGTTGGTTCTCCGATAGACACTCGAGTCGTTTCAGTTGAAAAATCTGATCTTATTTTACTTAGTAAAGGAAATGAGCTTCATGCAGTTCCAACAAAGGAAATTATTCATACTCCGATGACTTCAATCGACCCGCGTTATAAAACCGGNACCATCGAATGGTCACCGAATCCTAAAACACTCATTTCGGAAGAACCCGAAGCGGTTGAAGACATGACTAACCGTGGTGCGCTATCTTCCGCAGCACAAGCGGTAGGTGTGGCGCAAAAACTTCTAGAAATGACAGTCAGTTATGTTTCAGAAAGAAAACAGTTTGGGAAACCAGTTGGAACGAATCAAGCAGTCAAGCACCACTGCTCAGACATGGCGATAGTGATTGAGTTCGCTAGGCCATTGGTTCAAGTAGCTAGCTGGGCGATGGATAACGGAAGAAGTCCAACGGAAAATTTCACCGTTTCAGGAGAAGTATCAGCTGCAAAAGCTTTAGCGAGTGAAGCTGTCGAACTTGCATGCAGATCAGCTCTTCAATGTCATGGAGCGATCGGCTACACAGTCGAACATGATCTACAGGTATGGCTCAAGCGCGGATGGATTCTTGCGTCCACATGGGGCGATGCATTATTTCACCGCCGCCGCTTAGGTAAAATTCTCGGTTTGATTTAACGAAATCTAAAATTTGATGAAACGATATGAAGGATAGATGACTAAAGATGTTAGAAGACGAAAGAGAAACCGGAATACGGTTAGCTGATCGAGTGAGAGATCTGCTGTTGAAAATACACAAATCAGCACCTACAAATGAAATGATGGAAAAAGCAATTACACATGTGGATGCAGCGAATGAATCTCTAGAAGAATCAGTTCGACTTAGATGGTATGAGATCGACGAAAAAGAGATAGATGACTTAACAAAAAAGCGTCTAACAATTGAAGCAAGAGATAACAGTCTGTTCCGAGGAGAAAGAAATCCTCTAGCTCCGCCTATAAGGGTAAGAATTGAAAAAGATGACACCGGACAAGAAGTAATAGTAGGCGAGCTAGAAATTAATAGATGTAGAGAAGGTCCCGAGGGTCGTGTTCATGGCGGATTCCTTGCCGGCCTTTTTGACGATGTATTAAGTGGTGCAGTCCGATTAGCAGGAGGAGGGCCTGCAGTAACTGGAAAACTAGATATCCGATATAGAAAAGCCACTCCTATAGACCAAGAGCTTCGTTTCGAAGCTCACCTTGAAAATTCAACTGGAAGACGAATCAAAGCGAAAGCTAAATGTCTTGCAAATGGTGAGGTTACAGCCGAAGCTGAAGCACTTTTTATCAGGATCAAAACGGACTGAAAGCATGGAAAATCAATCAGAAAAACCAGTCATATGTTTTCTTTGCACCGGGAATGCTGCTCGATCTGTTATGGGCCGAATAATGTTCGAGAAAAGAGCTCCCAACTATTTAGCAATCGGAGCTGGAACGCTTGTTCTTGAAGGACACCCAATGAGTCAAAGAACGCGAAAAGCGCTTGAACGTTTTGAAATATCTGATCCTGCGCACAGAAGTTCACAATTTGGAGAAAAACATATAGGAGTAGATCTAGTTGTCGCTATGGAACCAAGCCACATTGAATGGATAAGAAGAAACTTTCCGGAAGTAGCGCCCCGAGCAGCAACCCTTCCACGTCTTGTTCGCGACTTGCCCAAAGAGGGATCTTTAGTTGAAAGAATAATGAAATTGAATCTTGCTGAAGTGGAGATCGAATCATGGGAAGAAGTGGTTGATCCTGCTTCAGGGGATCAAGAGATATTTGATTCTTGTGCTGCCGAAATAGACAGACTAATTGACCAATTAATTGATCGACTCCCGTAATGAAAAAATTTAATGCGTATCAAAAAAACGGTTTTACGCTAGCAGCGGCTTGTGGCCTAATCGGTATAACCTACGGTGTTTTCGCGGACACCGCAGGACTCTCGCTTTTGCAAGCATCAGCACTTTCTATTTTTACATTTACTGGCGCATCGCAGTTCACAGCAGTGTCAGTTATAGATGGTGGAGGGAATCCAGCGGCAGCTGTGGGTAGTGCCCTTTTGCTTTCAGCAAGAAATGCTTTATACGGGCCTGTGATAACAAATTCTTTAAATAATGGAAAATTAAAAAAAGCTGTAGCTGCTCATTTCGTGATTGATGAAACGATAGCGATTGCCAGCGCACAGGCAAGTACTGAAGATTCCCGAAAGTCATTTTGGTTCACGGGAATAAGCCTTTTCGTGTTTTGGAATATAGGAACAATTTTAGGAGTGTTATTAGGAGGGGTTCTTGAGAATCCAGGATCGTGGGGTCTTGACGCTGCCTTTCCAGCAGCGTTTGTTGCTCTAATTATTCCACATGTTCTTACGAGAGCAGGAAAGATTACAGCGATAGTGGCAGGAACGATAACTTTGGTTTGTATACCGCTGACTCCAGTAGGCATGCCGATACTTCTAGCCTCTGCAGGAATTGTGCCCGGATTATTAGCGCATCGAAAGAAAAAGAGAGCCTCATGACGTGGGGAGCGGTTATTGCCCTGTCCGTAGGCAGTTATGTATTCAAGCTTTTAGGAGTAATAACTGGTCAAAGATTCTCTAAATATTTAGCACCAGGAACGGCACTTTTGCCGGCAGCACTCTTTTCAGCTCTGATCATAATTATGTCCGTTTCGGATGACGGCTCATTAGCGGTAGACGCTCGACTAGTAGGAGTTGGAATAGGGGGCTTAGCAGTCTGGAAAAAAATGCCCTTTACATTAGTTGTATTGACAGCAATGCTCTCTACGGCCGCTATACGATTAGTCGTGTAGTAGGGAAACAAAAAGAGAACGAAACATTTTATTATCGTGACTAGTTTGATTGAATCCGAATATGCGAATGAGGCAATTCCTGCTGAACTAATTCCAGAAAACGTTTCGCCTTCTGTTTATAGAGTCCTTTCAAACCCAAGACCTAAATGGAGAGGCCGTTTACACAGAATTGCAGGACCTTTAACTATTGTTTCAGGAGTATTTCTCGCTATATCCGCACCAGCAGGCCGCGAAAGAATAGGGGTTGCAATTTTTTCTGCAGGGGCGTTCGCGATGTTTACAACCAGTGGAATAGTTCACCTTCGACGCTGGAAAATCTCTCTTCTTGAAATTTTATTTAGACTAGATCACGCTGCAATATTTTTGATGATTGCTTCTGGGGCCTCATCGCTTGCACTAATCGCGATGGATGGGACTCCTGCAAAAATAATGCTTTGGAGCGTTTGGATAGGAGCGGGAATAGGAATTCTTCTTAGGGTCCTGCCTTTTCATCCNCCTAAAGGATTGATGAACACTTTATTCATTACTCTCGGATGTCTTCCTCTAGTTGTCGCCCCAAGCCTTTTTAGATCAATAGACTTTTTCCCAGCTTCTTTTATAGTGCTGGAAGGAATCTTTTATATAGGAGGGGCGCTTATGCTGGGTGCCCAGTGGCCGAAACTTAAACCCAAAGTTTTTGGGTATCACGAAGTTTGGCATTCTTTAGTAGTTTTAGCCGTCGCTGCCCACTTTGGGGCTGTGATTTTGATACTGCATTATTAACGCACAGGTGGACTTAAAGGTTAATTACCGCGAGGATATTAATTCAATGTTTGGAGGTTGCAAATGAAGGGGATTGTTTTTGATGGAGAAGAACTCCGGCTGGTAGAAGGTTTGGAAGTTCGCCCACCAGAGCCAGGAGAAGTCAACGTCAAAATTGTCAATGCTGGAGTTTGTCACAGCGATGTAAGTGTTATAGACGGCACAATACCGTTTCCTACACCTCTAGTTCTTGGTCATGAAGGAGCTGGAATTGTCACAGAGGTTGGTTCCGCCGTCACCTCAGTCGCTCCCGGCGACCACGTTGTGCTATCGACATTAGGCCAGTGCGGGGCGTGCCCCTCCTGTGATGCGGGACAACCAACAATGTGTAAATCTACTTTTGGAGCTAGAGATACACCGTTCTCCTTGGATGGTGAACCGTATTACAACTTCGCTAACATCTCTGCTTTTTCAGAAAATGTAGTTGTGAAAGCAAATCAAGCAATCCGCATACCCGAAGACATACCCCTGGCTGCAGCATCTCTAATTGGATGTGGAGTTCTTACAGGCTCAGGAGCGGTGTTCAACCGAGCAAAGGTAAAACCAGGCGAAAGTGTTGCAGTCGTAGGAGTCGGAGGAATCGGGTTAAATGCTATCCAAGCTGCAGCAATAGCNGGAGCTAATCCCATAATAGCGATTGATACAAACTCCGAAAAAGGTGACTTAGCTATAGAGTTCGGTGCTACAGATTTCATCAATGCTACGGATGTTGACACAAATCAGGAAATCCGCAAAATACGCGCTGATGGAGTGAATTATGTTTTTGAGTGTGTAGGTTCCAAGGCACTAATTGAAGCTTCAATAGGTTATTTGGATTGGGGAGGAACTCTAGTAATACTCGGTGTGCCGCCGCTAGGGAGCACAGTGGAGTTCATGACCGTCGCTGCGTACCTGGACGTGACAATTATGGGATGTCGTTATGGGACTTCGAGGCCACATACTGACGTAACGCGCATCTGTGAGCTTTACAAGGCAGGCAAATTTAAACTCGATGAACTGGTAAGTCGTGTTTATCCAATGGAAGAAATACACACACTTTTGGAAGACATGCATGAGGGGCGTCTTGCTAGAGGCGTGTTGGATGTTTGCTCTATTTAGCTGTATGACTTTTTAAAGTGCTGTTAACAATAATAAGAAGATGTTCGTTAACAGTAATTATCGCGTTATTGACACTTAGCTGTGCCGAAACAGAACCAAGCAAACCTGGTCAGGCAAGAAACTGTGAAGAGTTAGTGCAAATTGGAAGAAACATAGCTGAATTGGTATTAGACGAAATAGAAGAGAAAGAACTAAACGAAATCAAAGAAAAAGAACTTAATAAAACTATAAAAAAAATCGAAGACTTAGCACAAATGAAAAATTTTCTTACTAGGTCTTCTGAATTGAATTGCAGTGAAGAAGAACTTAAGCGGGTGGCGTGTCTTTCTTATCAAGGCTTGTCACAGAAAGCTCGCGGTGACATTACAAGAGAGTACCTAAGGCCTTATTTTGAGGCTTGCGGTTAGAAAATATAATAAACCCTTCACTGTTGCATCTCGTAGGCTCTAGATTCGTGTTTACAGACACAAGAAAATGGAATAATGACAAAAAATCGAATATCACACAGAATCGCTTCAATATCTGAGTCTGCCACTATGGCAGTAACCAATAAAGCAAGGGTTTTGCGGGAAGCAGGCGAACCGGTAATTGGTTTCGGAGCAGGAGAACCTGATTTCCCAACACCTGATCACATCGTTGAAGCGGCAATTGCTGCTTGTCGTGAACCGTCAAATCACCGTTACGGTCCAGCATCCGGTCTCCCAGAATTGAGAGAAGCATTAGTAGATAAAACTGAACGAGATTCAAAATGGAGACCTGAAACTGCGCAAATCCTTATTACAAACGGCGGAAAACATGCCGTTTACAATTCATGTGCCGCATTGATCGACCCTGGGGACGAGGTGCTACTCCCAGCCCCTTATTGGACTACTTACCCTGAGGCCATTGCTCTTGCAGGAGGAATCACAGTCGAAGTGCCAACAGATATTGAATCGGAATTCAAAGTCACAGTAGAGCAATTAGAATCTGCGACTACAGCAGCGACAAAAGCTCTCTTTTTTGTCTCACCGTCGAACCCGACAGGCGCCGTATATTCAGCCGAGGAGATAANAGCGATTGGAAAATGGGCAATTGAAAGAGGGATCTGGATTATTGCAGATGAAATATATGAACATTTAACTTATGAAGGACATGAACATCACTCCATTAGAGCNTTACTNCCGGAAATAGATGATCAGTGCCTNATAGTGAATGGAGTGGCTAAGACTTATGCAATGACAGGTTGGAGAGTCGGTTGGATGATAGGTCCAGCTGACGTTATTTCTGCTGCAGGNAACCTTCAATCACACGCAACTTCAAACGTTGCAAACGTATCGCAAAGAGCGGCATTAGCGGCAGTTAGTGGAGACCTCGAAGACGTCATTCGGATGAGGGAATCTTTTGACCGTCGGAGAAGAACAATGACTGAAATGCTTAACAACATTGAGGGTGTCAGACTTTTAGAAACTCAAGGAGCCTTTTATGCTTTTCCTNATCTCACAGCTTTTTATGATCGCGACATAGCTGGCAAAAAGGCACAAAACACTCTTGAACTCGCCGCAATAATTTTAGAAGAAGCGAAAGTAGCCATAGTCCCTGGAGAAGCTTTTGGTGCTCCAGGGTATGCGAGACTATCTTTTGCACTTGGAGACGACGATTTGGAAGAAGGTCTCACTCGAATTGTTAAGTTNNTGAATAATTGAGTTCATGANCATAACCAAACCTTGTGGAACATGGGAATCGCCTATCACATCAGAAATGTTGGTNGGNGGAGCGGTACGACTAGGCGAAATAGTTGTAGATGGAGACGATGTCTGGTGGGCTGAAACGCGACCAGATGAAGGCGGGCGCACAGTTCTTGTGCGTAATGGAACAGATCAAACAGATCAAAACATAAACGTTAGAACGCTTGTTCACGAATACGGAGGCAGTGCATGGAGAGTTAGAAACGGAATCCTTGTGTATAGCCAATATTCGGATCAACGTTTATACCGCCTGGATAAATTAGGTAATTCAATCCCGTTGACTCCCGAATCAGAAATTCATCAAAGCTACAGATATGCCGATGGTCGAATAACTAACAACGAGGATTGGTACGTATGCGTAAGAGAGCTTCACGCTTCAAGCGTTGAAGAACCTTCAAATGAGATTGTTGCAGTTCCATTAGATGGATCCCAACAAGTAAAGGTTCTGGTTTCAGGGCCTGATTTTGTTTCCTCTCCGAGAGTATCGAAAGAGGGCGATCAGATTGCTTGGGTGCAATGGAACCATCCGAACATGCCGTGGGATGACACTCAATTATGCATTGCATCATTAGACGAAATGCTCCTTAGCAACCAAAAGGTAATCAAATCCCAAGCAGAATCTTTTTTTCAACCCGAATGGGATGGTCAGGGGAACTTGCATGTAGTAAGTGATCGAAACAACTGGTGGAATCTTTTTCGAGTTGATCAAAGCACAAATGAAATAGATTTAACAGCATTAACCAATATCGAAGCAGAAATAGGCTTACCTCAATGGGTTTTTGGACAGTCTAGATATGCATTTGTTGGAGATCAGATCTGGTTCGTTTACAGGAAAGCAGGAATCGATAGGCTCGCAATACTTTCGCTAGATGGACAGTTCGAACAGATAGAGATTGATGCCACAGAAATTGAGTCCGTCGCAAACTACCAAGACGGAATAGTTGCAACTGTGAGCTCATGGAAGGCCGAATCATCAGTAATGTCCATTACCAGAGAAGGGATTAGGCCTTTAAGTAAAATTCGAGACCTCAACATAGATGAAAGTTGGTTTCCGATACCACAAACCTTCACTTATCAAACTTCAGACTCCGAAAAGGCACATGCCCTGTTCTATCCACCTACAAATCCTGAATATGAAATTAATGAAAAAGAGAAACCACCACTTATCGTTCTAGCTCATGGGGGCCCTACAGCAGCAGCAAGACGTCAACTTCAGCTAGCCATTACTTATTGGACAAGTCGAGGATTTGGTGTAGCTGACGTAGACTACCGCGGCTCGACAGGATACGGAAGAATATTTCGAAACCGTCTTCACGATAGTTGGGGTTTAGCAGATGTAGAAGACTGCGTTGCTGTAGCAAAACATCTAGTAGCCCAAAAAAAAGTAGACAAAAATAAATTAGCCATAAAGGGGGGTAGCGCAGGAGGATTCACGGTCTTGGCGGCACTTACATTTCATGACACTTTCACCGCAGGTGCAAGTAGATATGGAATTGCAGACTTAGCCATACTTGCAAAAGACACACATAAATTTGAATCTCGATATTTAGATCGACTAGTGGGGNAATGGCCCGAAGATGAAGAGANCTANAGGCAAAGATCACCAATACACCACATAGAACAACTTTCAACGCCTATGGTGATACTTCAAGGATCAGAAGACCCGATCGTCCCACCAAATCAAGCTCACTTAATGGCACAAAAGCTGAAAGAAAACGACATACCACACGCATTAATAGAATTCTCAGACGAAGGCCACGGATTCAGAAAAGCCCCAAACATAAAAAAAGCAATTGAATCAGAACTAGCTTTTTTCGCCCATATTTTTGGTTTCGAACCCTTTGACGACCTTCAAANAATATTGTTTTAAGGCAATATATGAATCAAAATAAAAAAGTTTGCTTACCTTCAGTCAATCGAGGCTAGAATAAAAACATGATAAACAAGAACCTTCTCTTGCTTATGTAGGGCGAACGATANAAACACGCGTTCGTCCGCACCTCCTGAGCCAAAGGCCGGGAGGTTTTTTACTTTTAGAAACAAGAATGAAAACATTTAAACAATGGAGATAAGACAATGAGCAACGATACCGCCAGTGAAAGAGTGGTAATTTTTGACACCACTTTGAGAGATGGTGAACAATCACCAGGTATTTCTCTTGATGTAGGAGAAAAGCTTGAAATAGCGGGACAGCTTGCTCGATTGGGAGTTGATTACATAGAAGCAGGGTTTCCAATAGCAAGCCAAGGTGATTTCGATGCAGTGCATGCAATAGCTTCTAACGTGAGTGGACCTGTAATTTGTGGACTGTCACGTACAAGCTATAAAGATATAGATCGTTGCTGGGAAGCAATAGAACCTGCAGAAAAACGAAGAATNCANACATTTATTGCTACAAGCCCAACTCATATGGAGCACAAGCTAAAAATGACACCGGAGCAAGTTCTAGCTGAGGCCGCCTCCGCGGTGAGTAGAGCCAGAGAATACACCGATGATGTCGAATTCAGTCCCGAGGACGCATCTAGATCAGATTTTGATTTTATGTGTGATGTACTTCAAGCTGCAATTGACAGTGGGGCAGGAACGTTAAACATTCCAGACACCGTTGGTTATGCGACACCCCATGAATGGGCTGAGAGAATCAAGTTGATAAGAGAAAGAGTTAAGGGTGACTACATAATCAGCACCCATTGTCATAATGATCTCGGTTTAGCGGTAGCGAACTCGTTGGCAGCTGTAGTGTCAGGAGCTCGACAAGTCGAGTGCACAATTAACGGGATCGGCGAAAGAGCAGGAAATGCAGCTATGGAAGAAATAGTTATGACACTAAGAACGCGTCCCGACATATACCCAAATCTTGAAGTAGGAATTGAAACCGAAGAATTAGCCCGCTCAAGTCGAATGGTCAGTCGACTTACTGGATATCCGGTTCAATACAACAAAGCTGTAGTGGGAAGAAACGCATTTGCGCATGAGTCTGGGATACACCAACACGGTGTTTTAAATGAAAGAACCACCTATGAAATAATGGATCCCTCTGTTGTCGGACAAGATGGCAGCAAATTAGTACTGGGAAAACACTCAGGTAGAGCGGCATTTAAAGACGCTCTTTCAAAAATGGGTTTAGATATACAAGGTGATGCCCTAAACAGTGCTTTTACCCGCTTTAAAGAACTAGCTGATCGAAAAGTACAGCTTAGTGACGCAGATCTAGAAGCATTAGTAGCAGAAGAGATAGGTAGTTCAATTGAAAATTCGTATGAACTGGTGACACTTGACGTTAAGGGAGGCAATGCCAACACTCCTGAAGCAGAAGTCGTTTTAGAATCAGACGGGGTGCAAGTAAGCGCAAAATCTGAGGGTGATGGAATGGTAGATGCCGCATGCACAGCAATAAAAAAAGCAACAGATATTGAAGGAAGATTAACTGATTACACTGTGATGTCAGTGACCGGTGGAGTGGACGCTTTGGCAGATGTGGCGCTTTCTTTTGAAAGTACAGATGGACTGAAAGTGTCCGGTAGGGGATTATCGACAGATGTTGTTGAAGCTTCTGCTCGAGCGTTTATCTCAGCATTGAACAAAGTCATACGAGTACGCAACTCAGGAGAAAATCCACAAGAAGTAGACCGCCCTGGTCATATTGGTTAGTAGGTAGGATTAAAAGTTCTTATGTCAGGTAAAACATTAAGTCA
>PATJ01000019.1 GCA_002713545.1 Acidimicrobiaceae bacterium | reverse complement strand
TTCGGCTCAAATCTTTTTAATAGTTTGGGTGTTGGAAGCGCAATATTGTTAGCACACTCAGGCTTAGGCCGGTTTTCGAATCAGCCCTTTATGGATGGCCCAGTCTTATTAGGAATGTGTTTCTTATGTCTGGTTGCTTTTTGGAGCATGAGAAAACCTGTAAAAATTTCAAAATGGAATGCTTTACTACTTCTATCGTTGTATGCACTTTTGTTTTGGCAAATGGTAAGAACTCTTACTGGTTAATGAATTCTTAGTTGTCTTTGCGCCTAACCTTAAGTCATGGAAAGCAGTTCAAAATTTCACTTGGTCACCCTCGGGTGCCCAAAAAATGAAGTTGACTCAGAGAAATTAGCAGGAACTTTACTTTCTGATGGGATGGAAGCGACGGAAGACTTGAATGAAGCAGACTTAATAGTTGTAAATACTTGTGCTTTTATTGAAGAAGCAAGAGAGGAGTCCATCGAGACAATCTTAAATCTAGACGAACTCCGAAATGAAGAGAGCAAAATTGTCGTAACTGGTTGTTTGGCCGAAAGATACGGGAGTGAAATAAAAGATTACCTCCCTGAAGTTGATCGTGTAGCCGGATTCGGTGTTCACGTTTCTTTAACCAAAAAATCGGCTATTCCTGAATTTGACTTATTGAACTTACCTCGTCCTGAATCCAGTAAACCTTGGGCATATCTTAAGGTTGCAGAAGGCTGTGATAGGGCCTGTGGTTTTTGTGCAATACCATCTTTTAGAGGACCGCAGCGAAGTCGTGATATGAATTCCATGCTCGAAGAGGTCGATTCTCTAGATGTTAAAGAAGTCGTTCTTGTCGCTCAAGACCTAGCAGCATATGGAAGAGATCAGGGGGTTGGGGAAAAGTCTATTATTTCTTTAATCGAAGAAATAAGGAAAAGAGTTGATTGGGTAAGACTTCTTTATATTTACCCATCAGAATTAAACCAACGATTAATAGATGCAATGTGCTCATTGACAGTTCCCTATTTTGATCTTTCTTTGCAGCATGTTTCATCTTCGCTCTTGAGAAAGATGAAACGATGGGGTGATGCCGAACGGTTTAGAGATTTAATCTATAAAATTCGAAAAAGTTACCCAGACGCTGCATTTCGTTCGAACTTTATAGTCGGCTACCCAGGTGAGACTGAGGAAGACCATGATGAGTTGATTGACTTCATAAAAGAAATGCAACTGGACTGGTGCGGATTTTTTTCCTTCAGTGATGAAGAAGGGACTTACGCTTCAGGTCTTGAAAATAAAATCGACAAATCTCTTATTATTGAGAGATTGAAAGAACTTAGTTGTTTACAGGATGAGATTACATCTTCAAAGCGAAATGCTTTAATAGGTGAAAAAATTTCCGTGTTAGTGGATTCACACGGAGTTGGTAGAACATACAGAGAGGCTCCAGATATAGATGGTATTGTTTCCGTGCCTGACTCGTGCAGGGTTGGAGAATTCACAGATCTGATTGTAAAAGGGTCACTGGGTCCAGACTTGGAGGCTGATTTAACTTGATGAACAAAGATGAAAGTTGCAGGCATCCATTAGCTACTGTCGTAAGTCCAGCGAACTTAGTTTCTCTTTCACGTTTACTACTTTCCCCCTTATTATTCTGGACGGTTTTGGAAGCAGACGGAAATAGTGGGACTTCTTGGTTAGCGGTATTTTTAGGCTTTATTTTGGCTGCCTCAGATATTTTAGATGGTCACTTGGCTCGAATCCGTGGAACGGTAAGTAAATGGGGCGCTTTTATCGACCCTTTGGCAGACAAAGTGGTGGTTATCGGAACTGCTCTGTGTCTAGTAGAAGTAGAAAGATTTCATTTGTTGCCTGTTGTGCTTCTTACTCTTAGAGAGATTTTCATCACCTTGTACAGACTGCTTGTGGCACGCAAAGGTTTATCGATTCCAGCAAGAAAGTCTGCCAAATGGAAGACAACTATCCAAGGCATTGCTTTGATGATTGCCGTTATGCCCTGGTTGGAGAACTCTCAATGGTTTGTTGACTTTGGATTATGGGTGGCTGTTGCTTTTACTGTTGTCACAGGGATTCAATACCTTATGGATGGAATTCTTGCTACAAGCACTACGGGTGAATAGAGTTCTGTAGTGCGCTGTGAAATAGTTGCGGTCGGAACCGAGATTTTATTAGGTCAGATAGTTGACACTAACTCTGCTTGGATAGCAGAACGTTTAGCAGATGCAGGTATTGACTGCCATTTTCAGACTGTCGTAGGAGACAACCCTGAAAGAATGTTGGAGGTTTTAGCGGCAGGCGTTAAAAGGTCTGAGGCCCTGATAGTTACAGGTGGGCTTGGTCCCACACAAGATGACCTAACGCGTGAGGTTGTAGCCGAATTAATGGGCGTGGAGCTTGTACGTGATACAGAAATAGTTGAACGGATAAAAGGACGTTTTTCCAGTCGCGGAAAATTGATGCCCGAGAATAATCTTAAGCAGGCTGATATTCCTATAGGCGCAAAAGCAATTGCAGAGATGCCTGGTACGGCTGCCGGTTTGATTTGTCCCATGCCTGGAGGAAAAGTAATTTATCTAGTTCCGGGCGTTCCAGCAGAGATGAAACAAATGCTTGAAGGAACAGTTCTTGAAGATTTGATTTCGCGGTCCGGTGAGAGGTCTGTAATAAGTTCCAGAGTGCTTAAGACTTGGGGTCATTCTGAATCAGGACTTGCCGAAGATCTAGCGAAGGAGATCGAACGCCTCGACCATAATGGTGAATTGACACTTGCCTTTCAAGCAAGTGGAATTGAAGGTGTCAAGGTTCGAATGACTGCTAAAGCNNCTGATAAAGAACAATCAGATTTACTTTTGGATCATGAAGAAAATGTTCTGAGAGAATTAATCGGAGAGTANATTTTTGCTNTAGATGAGCAAACCATGGAGTCGGTAGTTTTAGACCAGTTAAAAGCTCAATCACTNACTTTTGCGACTGCTGAATCTATCACTGGTGGAATGATAGGGAGCAGATTGACGGAGGTGCCTGGGTCGAGTGACTCTTATCTTGGTTCGGTTGTAGCGTATGAAGCAGACATAAAAAGGTCCTTACTTAATGTCCCTAGCGATATTTCAGTAGTTAGCAAGGAAGCAGTTGAGGCTATGGCTCTGGGGGTTTGTGAACTTCTNAGCGCCGATGTTTCAGTTGCTGTGAGCGGAGCGGCCGGCCCGTATCCTCATGAAGGGCAGGAACCAGGAACAGTCTGGATGGCTACCAACGTGAGAGGNAATGTTGAGTCGTTTAAAGTTGTCTTTCCCTTCGATAGAACGCAGATACGTCAATTCACGGTCATAACAGTTTTAAANGCACTTCGCAAACGGATTGAATCCTGAGATTTACTTCTTTGAAATTTGCTTGATTTGAAATTTTCGAATTATTCAGGCATCAATTGTAAACAGGCTGAGTTTATGCAGAATCTTTGCCCGGTAGGTTGCGGACCATCAGGAAAAACATGTCCGAGATGTGCACCGCAAGAAGCACACGTTACTTCTATTCGTTGCATGCCGTAGCTATTATCTATTTCAGTATCCACGGATTTTTCATCAATTGGATTCCAAAAGCTAGGCCAACCACTTCCTGAATCGTATTTTTCCGCGCTGTGAAAAAGATCAACCTCGCAGACGATGCACTTGTATGTCCCCTGAGTTTTTTCATCGGTATAAATACCTGTAAAAGCTGGTTCAGTGCCAGATTCTTGGGTGCAGTGAAATGCCATNTCAGACAGGCGTTCTTTTAGAAGTGNCTTATTGCTGGAGTTTTTGTCGACTGAAGGTTTTGAGCTCATAAGGAAAAGTTAGCAGGAGAANGNGGTTCTTGATAAAAAATTTAGGTAAATACTTGCAACGAACACATGTTCGCAATTACGCTTATGTTATTAGCAGTGATCNNTAACCGTTTTAAGCACTGTCACACCGGTTTCTTATTGTTAATTAAACACATTANGGCTCTCGTAAAGTATGGGAGTCTTATTAAANGAAGAAATTTATAGAAATGAATGGAGAAATAGAATGAGTAAGGCGGCTAAGGGAACAAAGACTCAAGAGGCTCAGGAAAATTTTGATGCAAGAGCAGCTAATAACTCCGACAGGGTAAAAGCGCTTGATACCACTTTAGGACAAATTGAAAAACAATTTGGTCAGGGAGCGGTTATGAAAATGGGGGACAAGGGNTCCATGTCGATGGAAAGTGTNCCAACAGGAGCTTTAGCTCTTGACCTGGCTCTTGGTATAGGTGGAATGCCCAGAGGTCGAATAGCGGAAATATTTGGTCCGGAAGGTTCTGGAAAGACTACGTTAGCTACTCATGTTGTGGCAGAGGCNCAAAGAAATGGTGGGATCTGTGCATATATCGATGCAGAGCATGCGATGGATCCGGTTTATGCAAAAGCCATTGGTGTTGATGTGGATGAGCTATTAATTTCACAACCTGATACAGGTGAACAAGCGCTCGAAATTGCGGACATGCTTATACGCTCAGGNGCTCTTGATGTAGTCGTAATTGATTCTGTAGCAGCGNTAACNCCCAGAGCTGAAATAGAGGGTGACATGGGTGANACACACGTAGGTTTGCANGCNCGTTTGATGTCACAAGCGCTTAGAAAATTGACTTCAAATTTGAACAAATCAAAGACAATTTGTATTTTCATTAATCAGTTACGAGAAAAAATNGGTGTAATGTTTGGTTCTCCGGAAACAACTCCCGGCGGCAGAGCATTGAAATTTTATTCATCAGTTCGACTTGACATAAGACGGATTGAAGCGATTAAGGATGGCACCGAAATTGTGGGTAATCGAACCCGAGTGAAGGTGGTTAAGAATAAATGTGCNCCGCCTTTCCGTCAAGCAGAATTTGACATTATGTATGGCGCAGGGATAAGCCGAGAAGGTTCAGTTATTGATCTTGGCTCTGATCTCGACATAGTTAAAAAATCAGGTGCTTGGTACACCTATGAAGGTGAACAGTTGGGGCAAGGAAGAGAAAATGCAAAGCGTTTCCTTACAGAAAACCCCGAGGTGATGATGGAAATTACGGACAGGGTTTGGCGNGAGGCTATGCCAGANACTGAAGAATCGNNGGAAGNCGTTAAAGAAGAAGCAGAGTTAGTAGATGAATTTACAGAAACTGATGANCTTCCAATCGAGTTAGAGGAATAAACGGTTTTNATCAGTAAACAAAACTAAAAATGGNTGACTTTAGTAAGTCTCNCTAACTTGACCTAGCCTGAATGTATGGAGCGCCGAAAGTACGCGGTGCGCACCTACGGGTGCCAGATGAACGAACATGACAGTGAACGCATATCCGGTCTGCTAGAGGCGGATGGGTTAGTTCCTGCTGTTTCAGAAGAGGAAGCAGATGTCATAGTTCTTAATACCTGTTGTATAAGAGAAAATGCTGACAATCGTCTTTATGGTGCTCTGGGTAACTTAAAAACTTTAAAAGCTGAAAAGCCTGATTTGCAGATAGCAGTTGCTGGATGCTTGGCCCAAAAAGATAGAGAATTAATTCAGGAGCGAGCTAAACACGTTGACGTTGTGTTCGGGACCCATAATGTTCAAAACGCCGTAAAACTGCTTAAAGAATCACGGACACAAGGACCTATTATAGAAATCCTTGAGGAAATAGTAGAAGAGGATAACCAAGCCTTTCCTTCAGCACTTCCTATTCGAAGAGAGGTAGATCATAGGGCATGGGTGACGATTCAGATTGGGTGTGATAATACGTGCACTTATTGCATAGTCCCCTCGGTTCGTGGGCGAGAAATAAGTAGACCATTTGGACAACTCTTGGAAGAAGTGAAAGATTTTGCCGAGCAGGGAGTAACGGAAATTACTTTGTTAGGTCAAAATGTTAATTCTTATGGCCGTGACTTGACAAAAAAATTGAAATCGGAAAATCCTTCTAACACAGANGCTTTTCAGGTTGGGGATCTTTGGTTGGAGGAGAGTANAAGGAAAATTAAACCACTTTTCGCTGACTTGTTGAAAAGTGTTGGCTTGATCGAAGGAATTGAGAGGGTTCGTTTTATAAGTCCTCATCCGAAAGATTTGACGGCAGAGATTGTTGCTGCAATGTCGAAAACAGAAAATGTTTGTGAGCATTTACATCTCCCATTGCAGTCCGGAAGTGATTCGATTTTGTCTGCAATGCATCGCGGCTATACCGGTGAACGATTTTTGAGAAAAATTGAACAAGCACGCAGCGAGATCGATGATTTGTCAGTAACGACCGATTTGATTGTTGGTTTTCCTGGTGAAAGTGAAACGGATTTTGAGGAAACTCTTGAGGTAGTAGCTGAGGCACAATTTGATGCCGCGTATACATACATTTTCTCTCCCAGACCAGGAACAGATGCANCTGAGATGGAATCTAAGTTCATTGAGCATGCTGTAGCTGTTAGGCGATATGAAACTCTAAGGAATGTAGTTAAGAGGTCGTCATTGTTGAAGCATAAAGAACGTGTCGGCAGAGTGGAAGAAGTATTAGTTGAAGGTCGATCAAAAAAAGGAACAGATTTAATAAAAGCCAGAACACGGCAGAATAAAATTCTTCATTTGAAATTTCAGGACTCTCTCCGTGTTGGAACTTATGCCCGTGTGGAAGTCACGGATGCTCCCTCCCATTACCTTCTCGGTGAATTACTGGAGGTAGTTGCTGCTCCCAAGCATCGCAAGCGTATTCCCGTAATGGCAGAGCAAAGTGCATAGAAAAAATGATGAAACTCCTCGTAATGGAAATCTGCTTATAGTTGGGACAACAGCGTCAGGCAAATCTTCCTTAGCTATTGAATTAGCGAGACGTCGTCCGAATGTCGAAATAATTTCGATTGACTCAATGGCAATTTATAAAGGAATGAACATAGGCACTGCCACTCCTACGATTCTTGAACAAGAGGAAATACCTCACCATTTAATTAATATTGTTGAACCCTCAGAAGAATTTGCACTTCCTCTTTTTCAGTCTGCTGTTGAAAAAGCTTTAAGGGAAATTGCTGGCAGAGGGAATAGAGCGGTTTTGGTGGGTGGAACTGGGCTACATGTTCGTGCGGTAGTTGACAGACTGGAAGTCCCTCCAAGATTTTTGAGTATTAAAGATGAAATCGAATTGATATCTGAAACTTCTTTTTTGTATAGAAAACTTAAAGATCTTGATCCAAGTGCAGCTTCGAAAATCGAACCGGGGAATCGTAGACGCATTGTCAGAGCGCTCGAAGTTACATTAGGTACCGGGCGTCCATTTTCTTCTTTTGGACCCGGTCTGGATGTGTATCCTCCTTCACCTTTCACTCAAATCGGTATCAGATTCTCTAGAGATTTAAATGATCTTCGGATAGCTGAGAGATACAAAATGCAAATCGAAGATGGGTTTGTCGAAGAAGTTAGAGATTTAGTATCTGATGGAAGAGAGCTTTCTAAAACTGCTTCTCAAGCTCTTGGTTATAAACAACTAATNTCTTATATAGAAGGTGAGAACACTCTTGAAGAGGCGATTGAATCAGCTATTTCTTCGACAAGGCGTTTCGCCAGACGGCAAGAGAAGTGGTTTAGAAGAGATCCAAGAATTGAATGGCTGAACCTGGAAAAGGATCCTCTTGAAGTATTAGAAAAAGTAATAAAGGTGTTTGATGAGATTGGTGTAAATACTTTAAATGAAGTCGTCAAAACTCCTGATTATCTGTGAAACTGGGAAAATGGAATTAACGAGACATCAGGGTCTTGGAAATGTTTTCTTGATTGGCTTTTTGGAAGCTCTGCCAGAAGATCCAGCCGAGGCTGCCCGAAAATATTGTGATTCTGTTAANGGGATTGGTGCTGACGGTTTAATTTTCGGAACCCCACCCTCAGNAAATTCAAACGCTATAGGTCGTTTTAATCTTTACAATAANGACGGTGGACGCGCNGAACTGAGTGGTAATGGCCTTAGATGTTTCGCTCAAGCTCTTTTTATGAACTCTGAAATTTCGGATCTTGAATTTAATGTTGAAACAGATGTTGGATCGAGATTTATAAAGATCTTAGAAACAGGAGTAATTGAGAATCAGTTCACAGTCGCTGCTGAAATAGGAGAAGCNTCTTTGATAGAGCTATTGAAATCGGATCTATTTGAGGAGTCACAAGTAATTAGAGCGGCAAAAGTAGATATAGGGAATCCGCATCTGATTTTAGAAGTAGAAAACTTCGATGATTTCGAATTAGAGGGATTTGCGATTAGAGAAAATGAGAAGGCCTCCCCGATAGGAATTAATGTGCATCTGGTTGATGTGGATGACTATTTCAATATAAGAATGAGACATTGGGAGCGCGGGGTGGGCATTACCGAAGCTTGTGGGACTGGTGCATGTGCTGGAGCTTTTGTGACTTCAGAATGGGGTCTTACAGAGTCCAGAGTTTATGTTCACATGCCGGGAGGCAGCGGAAGAGTTTCTATAGATCAATCGATAACGCTTTCAGGCCCCGCTGTATTTATGGATAGACACGAGGTGAGCGATGGGTAGGTCTTTTAACGGAGATCAATCCGAAAGGGAAGAAACTCACAGGGGTGGATTTGGAGATTTCGCAGGTGAGGAGCGTGGTTTAATTGACCGTTCATTTCGAGAGCGGATCGTATTAGCAGGCGTTTCTCTGGAAGGCACTGACAAAGAAATTACAGAGTTATCCCTTGAGGAGCTTGAAAGGCTGGTCGATACGGCAGGGGCTGATGCCGTTGCCGTAATAGTCCAGAATAGGCAAACACCGGATAAAGCCACTTTTGTAGGAAATGGCAAAGCTAAGGAAATCCGTTCTGTTTCTGAAGAATATGATGCNGATACGGTAGTTTTTGATAATGAGTTAACTCCCGCCCAGCAAAGAAATTTAGAAGGAATACTCAAACGTTCAGCTCTTGACCGAACTGCTGTGATACTAGATATTTTCGCTCAGAACGCAAACAGTCTTGAAGGTAAAGCCCAAGTGGAGTTAGCACAACTCCGGTATCGATTACCAAGGCTTAGAAAATCTAGTGGGACTTTCAGTCAGCAAGCAGGAGGAATTGGAACTAGGGGTCCAGGAGAAACACAGTTGGAAGTTGATCGAAGAAGACTTATGCGTCGAATCCGACGACTTGAGCAAGATTTGAATAAGTTGCGGAGACATCGTTCGACTCAGTCAAAAGCTAGATCCAAGACAAGCAACAGGTCGGTGGCGATCGTCGGGTATACAAATGCTGGAAAATCTACACTTTTAAACAGGCTTACAGATGCAGGAGTGCTAGTTGAAGATCGACTCTTCGCTACTCTTGATACCACAACTCGCAGAATGCAACTTCCTGGTGGNGAGGCAGTTTATGTTACAGACACGGTCGGATTCGTGCGTAAATTGCCTCATCAACTAGTCGAAGCGTTCAAGGCCACTCTAGATGTGGTGATCGATGCAGATTTGTTGCTTCACGTAATTGATGCTTCTGATCCGGATCCAGAAGGATGTATTGAAGCAGTGCGACAAGTATTGGCGGCTATAGGCGCATCTGAAGTTCCCGAGTTGATGGTTTACAACAAAATTGATAAATCGAATGGTGTAGATGAAAAGCTTTTCAAACGGAATGAAAACTATGTAGAGGTTTCTGCTGCGACAGGCGAGGGTGTCGATGAGTTGTTGAACAAATTAGCCTCCGCGCTGAGGAAATCAGAAAAGACGATTAGTTTAAAAGTACCGTTTGAGCGGGGTGATATCAGNGCAATGGCACATCGTGAAGGCTTTGTCACTAAGGAAGTTTTAGAGGAGTCCAATTGGCTGATAGAAGTGAGAGCCGACAAGAGCTCAATGGGTAGGCTCGGACAATTTGAAGTTGAATTTGATTCTTCGGAGCTTGAATTAATGCAATGAATAAAAGATTTCTTCCACCCCCTTACCCTTACGAACAGCTTGATGAGTTCAGAGTTTTGGCTGATGCTCTACCCGGCGGAGCTGTGGATCTTTCAATAGGCACCCCATGCGATCCTGTGCCTGAAATTGTCCGGGCAGCTATTTCCTCCGAAACGAGTCTTGATTCGGCACGTCCTTACCCGTCCTCAGTTGGAAGTGACGATTTTTTAAAGGCAGTTTCGGAATGGTTGAANCGGTCTCTAAGAGTTGATGTACCTGAAACTTCAATAGGGGCTTGTATAGGAACTAAGGAGATCGTTACAGGTTTGCCCGCAGTTCTTAAATTGAGAGACCCTGATAAGGATACAGTTTTGTACCCAGCGGTTTCNTACCCGTCTTATTCAATGGGTGCACAATTAGCCAATTGTCGCTCCGTTGCAGTTCCTGTTGATGAAAATTGGAGAATTGACCTTTCTCAAATTGATGAAAAAGATATAGATAGAGCTATTTGCTTGTGGGTTAACAGCCCTGGCAATCCGGCAGGAGCGATTGAAGATCTGGGAAGGGTGGTTGACTGGGGTATAGCAAATAAAGTGACGATTTTGTCTGATGAATGCTACGTGGAGTACACATGGTCAACTTCTCCAAAGTCTGTTCTTCAAAACAGTAAAGAAGGCGTATTGGCCATCCATTCTCTTTCTAAAAGATCAAATTTAGCTGGAATGAGAGTTGGGTTTTATGCGGGAGATGAAGAACTGGTTAGTTATTTGCGTGAAGTCAGAAAACATCAGGGATTTATGCTTTCAGGACCAGCACAAAATGCAGGAATAGCTGCTTTGAGTGATCAACAGCATGTAGATAAACAGAAGATGTTGTACTCGGGAAGACTCTCAAAGCTAATTGCTATTTTTAAGTCTCTTGGAATCGAAGCGGCGATGCCAGAAGGTTCTTTCTATCTCTGGATAGCTGCTCCTGGTGATGAGTGGCGGCTAGTTGAAAATTTGGCCAAGAATTTGGGCATGGTTGTCACTCCAGGTGAATTTTTCGGCGAGGGGGGTAAGGGGCATATAAGAGTTGCTGCGGTTGCCACTGACGATCGGATTGAGTTGTTGGAGCAAAGAGCTCGGGTTTAGTTAAAAAACTTGCTTTCTATCTAAGAAATAAGAGGTAATCTCAGATATGACTGATTTAGCCAATGAAATAGAAAATATATGGGAGAGAAGAGACCAATTAACAACCGTAGAACCAGAAGTTGATTCTGTTATTCATGAGGCTATAGATTTGCTCGACACGGGTAAAGCGAGAGTAGCTGAATACGATACCGAAAATGGTGTGCAAGTAAACGAGTGGCTGAAATTAGCTATCTTGCTACTTTTTCGTCAATCTGAAATGTCNGTACAAGAAGTAGGTCCATTCGAATTTGTCGACAAAATACCCCTAAAGAAAAATTACTCTGCGAGCAAAGTGAGAGTTGTGCCCGGAGCTTCTGCTCGGTGGGGCAGTTATCAAGCCCCCGGTGTTGTAATGATGCCAAGCTACGTAAATATCGGAGCCTATGTAGGTGAAAACACTATGGTTGACACTTGGGCAACTGTCGGCTCTTGCGCACAGATAGGAAAAAATGTTCACCTGTCGGGAGGTGTTGGTATCGGCGGCGTTTTAGAACCTCCCAATGCCGTCCCTGTCTTTATTGGGGACGAGTGTCTTATCGGAAGTAGATGCATAGTGGCTGAGGGGGCTTCTGTGGGTGAAGGCTCTGTTCTCGGAGCTGGAGCAGTTCTAACTGGTTCAATACCTGTCATCGATGCTGAATCTGGTGAAGAGTTGAGTAGAGGAATTGTGCCGCCATGGTGTGTAGCTGTTCAGGCTAGTAGGGAGAGGCAATTTACTGGAGGAAGTTTTGGATTGCCATGTGTTTTGGTCGTTCGGTATTTAGAACAAGGGGAACGACATGACAAAGCAGCTCTGAATGACGTGTTGCGTACACATGGAGTAACGACTTGAATATCGGACACCACATTCATGCGTGACCTATTGGAATTAACCGCAGAGTTAGTTGATATTCCTTCTGTCAGCTTTGAAGAAGGTCCACTTGTTTCAATGATCGAAAAAGAACTAAGTACTGTTCCTCATTTGTCGATTGATCGTGTTGGCGACAATTTGATAGCTAGAACCAACCTTAATAAAGAACAAAGACTAGTTTTAGCAGGCCACACCGACACAGTACCTGGCGATACAGAGTCAGGGGCGAGGATTGAGAACGACACTTGCTGGGGGCTGGGAACCGCGGATATGAAAGGCGGTATAGCTGTAATGCTCGAACTGGCTAGATCTGTAACAGAGTATGAAATAGATGCAACATGGGTATTTTACGCTCGTGAAGAAGTAGCACGTGAGCATAACGGTTTGAAAGAAATTTTCACTAAAGCGCCTGAACTATTAATTGGGGATGCAGCGGTTCTGGGCGAGCCGACAAGTGCTTTGATCGAAGCAGGTTGCCAAGGAACAATGAGATTCTTATTGAGCTTTAAAGGTGAACGGGCACATTCTGCAAGACCGTGGATGGGTCGGAACGCAGTGCACCGGCTAAGTGGTGTGCTCGGTGCTTTAGAAAAGTACGAACACCGAGAGCCTCTTATAGATGGTTGTCAGTTCCGTGAGGCGCTGCAAGCGGTTGGCGTAGAGGGGGGAGTAGCGGGCAATGTAATACCTGATATGGCGACATTGCTTATAAACCATCGACATGCACCGGACCGAAACTCTGAGGAAGCTGAAAGTCACGTAAGAGAATTCCTTATGCCGCATATGGAAGACGAGGATTCACTCGAACTGATAGACATGGCGCCAGCTGCATTACCCGGCATGGACCATTCTCTGCTTGCTTCTATCGGTGAGGGTATTGAAACTCGTGCAAAACTGGGTTGGACAGACGTAGCTTTTTTCTCTGAGCAAGGAATTCCAGCAATTAACTTCGGCCCAGGTGACGCGACGCTGGCTCATACGGTCGAAGAGAGGGTGGAGCGCGAAAATTTAGAAGTTGCTTTTGGGACAATTAAAAGAGTCTTGGAGGGCAACTAGCTAAGCAGTCTCAGATCTTCCTCAAAACAGTTACTACTTTGCCGATAATTTTTACTTCATTCGCTTCGTACTCGACGTCTTCAAAATCTGGATTTGAAGAACAAACGAGGGTTTTACTTTCTTGCCTCTTAATGCGTTTAACTCCAACAGTTCCGTCGGCTTCAGGTAATTCGACGACAAGCAATTCATCTGCAGAACTAGAAGAAGTTTCCGATTTCACAACTACGTAGTCATTGTCGAGTATTCCATCACCAGTCATTGAGTCACCTTTAACTCTAAGCATGAACAGATTTCCTCCACCAGTAAATTCAGCTGGGAGGGGGAGGGATTCCTCTATATTTTCTTGTCGGAAAACTGTGACTCCTGCCGCCACATCGCCAACTAGTGGAACATGCTGGACAGCTCCTCGGTCAATAGCGGCACCACTTATCGGGTCAAAGCAGACTTCTATGGCTCGAGGTTTACCAGGGTCAGAACGACGCAAGTAGCCTAATTTTTGAAGACTGGCTAGATGGGCGTGCACAGTTGAAGGAGATGTCAATCCTACTGCTTTGCAGATCTCGCGAACCGAAGGTGGAAATCCTCGTTCTCTGGATTCACTATCTATAAATTCGAGTATTTGTATTTGACGTTCCGTTAGAGAATTTTCATTCATAATAAAAAACCTTTTTTAGTTGCAATCGAACAAATGTTCGATACGATTATACCATGAACGAACACTTGTACGACGCACATATGTTCCCCGAACAGACGTTCTTTGTCAAGCATTTGACTGTTTTTCCTTATAAAACAGCTATGTCACACCCCTTTGAAAGGATATATACATGAATACAGCGGTCATTTATAATTCCTACGACATTACTCGCCCAGCTTTGCGTGACTTTTCTTCTAGGCCTTTACCACAAAAAGTTTATCGACGTCGTCGCTTAGCTTTTCTATCGATGGTCGGATTGATCGTATTTTTAAGTGTTTTAATGGCTAATGAAATTATTGGCCGAATTCAGGGTGTTCCCGGGGGTTCAGTGGTTGAAGCTTCTGGAAACCCAGTGGTGTATATCGTGCAACCGGGTGACACTCTTTGGGAAATCGCCGACAAATTCAATCCAGAAGGTACAGATATACGACACACGGTTGACGAGCTTGCAAAAGTAACTGGAGGTTCAAATCTGCAACCGGGGCAGCGTATTGTTCTTAACAGAGGTTTATAAACTTTTACCTAACTGTTAGGTAACGACAAAATAGAAATTCTTCTTCTAACAGTATTCGATTCAGGGATAGTTCGACAGGGGAATCAACTGGGTGGTTAAGAAACGGTGGAGGGTTTTCTCCTCCGACTGCTCTAGGAGAAACGCTTAGACAGAATTCATCTATTAAATCATCAGCTAGTAAGTGTGCGTTTAGATTCGGTCCACCCTCGCAAACAACAATTTTTGCATCTTGGTTGAAAAGGTCATGGATGACCCTTGAAACATTCAATTCTTCTTCTGGAAAGTCAATAATTTCTGACGATGTAGCAAATTGGGATCTATTTTTTTCAAGTGACTCACTTTTAGTATAGATAAGAGGAGGTTTGTCCTCTGGGTGGCGTTCAGCGAATAAACCCATATCAGGGTTAAGATTCAGCTCGCCAGAAAGAACAGCTATTCTAGGACGTTTTTCCTGTCCTCTGGATTCTCGAAACTCGGCTAATTTACCCTCAGGAGTTTTTGGTGCTTTATAATTTTCAGCTCTGACAGTGCCTGCGCCAACCAGAATAATGTCCGCAAGTCCTCTGATAATTTGATAGATATTTCTGTCCGCTGAACCGCTTAATCCTCCTGCTCTGCCTTCGAAGGAAATGAAACCATCTACAGAATTAACCATATTCAGCAATATCCAAGGTCTTGAATTTAACGGCGTTCTTACGTCATTGTTGTAAACATCTATCGGGTCTACTTCAGTTTCTTCTGGAAAGATCTGCTTCATACAAATGACAGTATCGGAATTGTTGAGATTTTCTGATTTAGAAATCTTTATTATTTTATGAAAATGAACAAGATTCAGATTTCATAATTTGCTTTATTTTGAGTATTATCGTTCGATTGGGTTTTAAAAATAGGTATAAATGTATCAATGGAAATATTTCTAGTTGTTTCAAGTTGTCTTAAAGTGCTGTATTGATGGCTTCTTTGCGATTTTCCTTCGGGACCATGGGTTCTGGTAAAAGCACTCTGGCTCTACAGATCCATCACAATCTCACTTCGAGAGGTTTGTTTGGTATTCTTTGCAGCCAGTTAGATAGAGCGGGTGGAAAAGTCTCCAGCGCCCTGGGAGTTTCCGCGGATGCCGTTCAAGTTTCTCCAGGTTTCAATCTTTACGATTTTGCCTTGAAGGAAAAAGAAAAAAACGGATCTCTGGATTATATGATCTGCGATGAGGCGCAGTTTTATTCAGTTGAACAAATAGAACAATTAGCTCGAATTGTTGATGAAATCGGCGCGGAAGTTTACGCTTTTGGGCTCCTCACTTCTTTTCAAGGAGAACTTTTTGAAGGAACTAGAAGACTGTTGGAACTCTCTGATGAGCGGATTGAAGTGCAAGTAGAAGCACGTTGTTGGTGTGGCCGTAGGGCCACACATAATGCGAGGTTGCTTGAAGGGAAACAAGTTTACGATGGTGATCTTGTCGTAGTTGACGATCCAGAAGACCAAAAAGTCACTTATGAACTTCGTTGCCGCCAGCATTGGTTGAATGGGGATTCGGGTCCAGATCGTCAAGTTGTTCCCATACATGCACCACATAAAGAAGTTAAATCAGCAAACGGTTAGCACGAGCAACGTGTCTTACTTCAAGTTCGCTAACCTAAAAATATGACTGAATATAAACCGCCTCTAAACGATATCAGACTAGTTCTAAATGAGATTAGTGATATAAGTAGATTGTGTGACCTACCGGGTTTTGAACACGTAGATGTCGAGACAATTGATGGAGTTCTTGAAGAGCTTGGACGTTTTGCAGCTGAAGTAATTTCACCTGTTAATAAAATTGGTGATCAAGAAGGATGCTCAGTATCAGATGGTGTAGTTACTATGCCGGAAGAGTTTGGAGAGGCCTGGGATCATTTTGTGGATGCCGGGTGGGGAGCTATTTCGCAAGATCCAGACTATGGAGGAGGCGGGTTCCCACTAGCCATTCACACTGTTTTGACGGAATTGTTAGCGACAGCGAGCAGAGCATGGTCTATGGGGCCGATGCTGACGGCGGGCGCAATTGATTGCTTACACACTTTTTCTGACGAATCTCAAAAAGAAGTTTTTTTGCCTAAATTGGTCGCCGGCGAATGGTCCGGGACAATGAATTTGACTGAACCTCAGGCCGGTTCCGACGTTGGAGCTTTGACTACCAAAGCAGTTCCCCAAGAAGATGGGACTTACAGAATTTTTGGAACCAAAATCTTTATTACTTTTGGAGAGCATGAGTTAGTTGAAAATATTATTCAACTGGTGTTAGCGCGAACTCCAGANAGTCCGCCAGGTACAAAGGGAATCTCTTGTTTCATTGTTCCCAAGTATTTAGTTCAAGATGATGGCTCGCTGGGGGAACGCAATGATTACCGGTGTTTATCACTTGAACANAAGTTGGGTCTTCATGCCAGCCCAACTTGCGTAATTTCTTATGGTGAAAATGGAGATGGTGCTGTCGGCTACCTCATAGGAGAAGAACATCAAGGAATGCGCTACATGTTCAAAATGATGAATAATGCTCGTTTGGGAGTTGGAGTCGAAGGTTTAGCAGTAGCAGAGAGAGCTTTACAGCAAGCTTCTTCTTTTGCATTGGATAGACGCCAAGGTAAAGCTATGGGAGCTGAAGCAGGNGAGCAGTCTTTAATCATTGAACACCCAGATGTGAGACGAATGCTATTAACCATGAGAGCTTATACCGACGCGATGAGGTGTATTTTGTATGCCAATGCCGCAGCTCTCGATTTAGCGAAGAGTCATCCCGAAAACGAAGAACGACAAATAGCTTCAGACAGAGCTGAGTTATTAACACCAATTTCCAAGGCTTGGTGCACCGATTTAGGTGTAGAAATGACTTCTCTGGGGATCCAGGTCCATGGAGGTTATGGGTATATCGAAGAAACTGGTGCAGCTCAACACCTTAGAGATTCCCGTATTTCCCCCATCTACGAAGGAACGAATGGGATTCAAGCAATAGATTTAGTTGGAAGAAAATTAAGGATGAATGANGGTAAAGTCATCAGAGATCTTCTTGACGAGATAAATGAATTTACTGAAAATCTNGATNAACANGGAGAGGAATTTGCAACTATTAGATCAAATCTNACTGATAGTCTGAATGCCGTTGAAGAAGCTACTNCNTGGCTTACTGAAAAAGGGACGGAAGATCCCATACANGCNATTTCAGGGGCCACACCCTACTTGCGAATGTTGGGACAGTTAGTGGGTGGATGGTTTTTAGCACGTTTAGCAATCGGTGCAAAAAACAACGAGAGTATCGGCGATCCAGATTTCCGGAACACTAAAATGACTGTCGCTAAGTTTTATGCTGAGCAACTTCTGCCCTTAACCAGAGCTCAACTTGGGGCTGTTACTGCCGGTTCGTCTGATTTATTTGCAGTTCCCGAAGAACTTTTCTCTATTTAATTGGAGTTGTTCTGATTTATCATCTGGCATCAATACCTAGTCCATCTTCAAGCTCATTTAGTATTGGTCCAATTGAACTGCGTGCTTATGGGTTAATGATTGCTCTTGGAGTTTTAGTGTCAGTTTGGTGGTGTCAGAAACGTTGGGAAAACAAAGGTGGGAAAGCTGAAGAAATATCCGAAATAATGATCTGGGCGGTGCCTTTCGGTCTCATNGGAGCACGTCTTTATCATGTAATTACTGATTGGCGTTCTTTTCGAGGGCGCTGGGAAGACGTACCAGCTATTTGGCAAGGAGGTTTGGGGATACCAGGTGGTCTAATATTAGGAGTGATTGTAGGCGTAATTGTTGCTAAGAAGCGAGGTGTCGATACATCTGGAGTTCTTGATGCTGTGATCCCTTCGATACCTATTGCGCAAGCAATAGGTAGATGGGGCAATTGGTTCAATCAGGAACTCTTCGGNAAACCNACGGAATTGCCCTGGTCCNTAGAAATAGATCCCCAACATAGGCCAAAAANTTTTATTGCAGAGTCTACTTTCCACCCTACNTTTCTATATGAGGCTATTTGGAACGTATTATTAGCTTTTATTCTGGTTAGATGCGATCGCGCCGGCTTTTTGAAACCTGGCCGTTTAATAGGGCTTTGGATATTTGGATATGGAATTGGAAGGCTTTGGGTAGAGGCATTAAGAATCGATAACGCCTCCCTGATAGCTGGAGTTAGGGTAAATATTTGGATGAGTTTGATAGCTGTTATTTCTGGTTTATTAGTTGTAGTTTTCGGGAGAAAACGATCTATTGAGCCAATGAATTCCTCAGAGAGGTTTTAGCAACTACGGTCTTTATGTGGATACCGATTTCGTGTTGCGAAGAATAGACAGAACTTTTGCTTTCATAGACCTCTCGGGATTTACTGCTTTTAGTGAAAAAGCGGGAGATGATCAGGCAGTGGACGTCTTGGTTCAGTTTCGTAACGCTGTTCGTAATATTGCGAGTAAAAGAGGTGTGAGAATAGCTAAATGGCTTGGTGATGGCGTGATGCTTGTTGGGGTAGAGCCAGAAGAAACAGTCGATTCGGTACTTGAAATTAATTCTTTTATAAATGATTCAGATTTTGAATTGTCGGTAAGGGCTGGGATCGCTGGGGGTTGGGTTCTTTTAATCGAAGGAGATGATCACGTAGGGAGAGAGGTCATTCTGGCTTCACGACTGTGTGACAGCGCCGGACCCGGCCAAGTTTTAGCACCAAAAGAACTAGTTTCACCACTTATGAATCTGACTCAAATCGAGTTGGGAGAAGTAATGGTTGAGGGATTTGCTAAGCCTTTTAATTTGGTCCAACTGGAACAAGCTGAGTGAGTTCTTTTGGAAATAGAAAAATTTTAGCAATATTAAAATTTTCTCTAAAGACTTGGCTCCAGAGGTAAGGAAAAGATGGACGTCGGATTCTCTGAATTAGGAATAGAAAAAGATTTAGTCGAAGAATTAAACAATCAAGGTATTACAGAACCTTTTGAAATACAGAAAATAACTATCCCAGACATTTTAAAAGGGAGAGATGTCTGCGGGAAAGCGAAAACAGGATCAGGTAAGACAATTGCATTTGGTCTGCCAATGGTGCAACTCCTACCATCATCAAAACCCGGAAAACCGACAGGTTTAGCTCTTGTCCCGACACGCGAATTGGCTATTCAGGTATGTAAGGAGCTTGAACCTCTAGCTTTGAAGAGAAATTTGATAGTGCGAGCTATTTATGGTGGTTCTCCTATAGAAAAACAAATTGGAGCTTTAAAGCAAGGTGTTGATTTCGTAGTCGCAACACCAGGACGTTTAATCGACTTGTTGGAAAGAGGGGATATTTCAGTAACGAGTGTTGAAAAAATTGTCATCGATGAAGCGGACAGAATGGCAGACATGGGGTTCATGCCGCAAGTTGAATGGGTCTTGCGTCAGGTAGAAGTAGATCATCAAACCTTATTATTTTCCGCAACACTGGATGGCATGGTGAGTGGGTTGATAAGTCGTTATCAACATGACCCTGCAATGCATGAAGTCGACTCCCGTGAAGTAACAGTTGCGGAGATGCAGCATCGTTTCATTGCAGTTCATGAAATGGATCAGGTGAAAGTAGCTGCTGCGATAATAAATTCTTCTAATAAAACAATAGTTTTTACGAAAACTCGGTGGGGAGCAGACAAGTTAGCATNAAAACTTTTAAAAGAAAACGTAAACGCAGCAGCCATACACGGCGATTTACGGCAATCACAACGTGAAAAAGCTCTGAAAGATTTCACAAAAGGGAAAATAAGGTCGTTAGTCGCAACAGATGTGGCGGCAAGAGGAATTCATGTAGATGATGTTGAGGCAGTAATTCACTACGATCCAGCTTCCGACGCTAAAACTTATTTACACCGTTCGGGTAGAACGGCAAGAGCAGGTGGAAGTGGGGTAGTGGTAAGTTTGATTTGTTGGAACGAGGAGCTTGAAATAAGAAAGTTGATGAGACGTCTGGGTTTAAAGCAACCGATAGTTGAGATGTTTTCTAACGATCAGAGATTGAAAAATTTGATCGAATGGAACCCTGATTTGGAGGTAAATTAGTTCGAAGAATTGAGCAAAATATCTAAGACTGTGCATGATGCTTTCATGCTGCTCTTAGAATGAAAGAACATCAAGAGAGGCTCAAATTTGGGTCCGGCAACCTGGGATGGACACCCAAGGTGCTCGCTTGCCTAGTAGGTGAGGATGCGGTTTCGGAAGAGACAATGAAGTGTCCGGCGGGTGGTTATTTTTCCCTGCCGGCTCCGATTGGGAGTCTGTTTGCGGAGGAAAAATGAGGATAAAAAGACTTATTAATGGCAGGCGTAGGTCTGTCCGTTTACCTCTTCATCCCAGATCCTACAGTGATGATATTCCTGCTTCAGGAGCGTGGTCAACAGAGCAAGGTGCAGGGAACCGTAATTTCCATGAAGTAGTAGATGGACGACCATTTGTTTTAGAGAGCGGAGAGACTCTTGACCATATAACAATGGCTTATGAGACGTGGGGAGAACTTTCTCCAGGAGCGGATAATGCGATATTGGTCTGTCACGCGCTAACAGGCGATTCACATGCCTACGGTGACGTTGAGTCCAGTCATGCGACCCCTGGCTGGTGGAATGGTCTTATTGGACCAGGTTGTGCATTGGACACTGAGAAGAATTTTATAGTCTGCATAAATGTTTTGGGAGGTTGTCAGGGATCAACAGGCCCTGCGAGTATCAATCCAAAGACCGGTAGAGCATTTGGCCAGGATTTTCCTGTAGTGACAATTCGTGACATCGTCAGATGTCAAAAGAGCGTTGCGGATAATTTGGGTATTGAAAAATGGCTTTGCGTAGTGGGCGGTTCAATGGGTGGGATGCAAGTACTTGAATGGGGAGTGATGTTTCCTGATCAAGTCTCTTCTTTAGCACCATTGGCCACTACGTTAAGAGCAAGCGCACAACAGATTGCTTGGAGTGCGATAGGCAGAACGGCTCTTTCGCTTGACCCTAGATTTAGGAATGGTAATTACTATGAGGCTGAGATGGGAGACGGCCCGACAGCGGGGCTTGCGATTGCGCGTTCTCTTGCTCAGACAACCTATAGAAGCGAAGGGGTTTACTCGGACAGGTTTGGCAGAGATCTAGTAGACCCACGCTCTCTATATGGTCTATGGGATCGCTTTCAAGTCGAGTCTTATCTCGATTATCACGGTGAAAAGNTAGCAAGAAGATTNGATGCNAATAGTTANTTGATTCTTAATAGGGCAATGGANTTGCATGATATAGCGAGAGATAGAGGAAGTTTAAAGAGCGCATTGGAAAGAATTGCACGTGTGCCGGTNATAACTTTGAGCATTTCTTCAGACGCTTTATACCCNGCCTATCAGCAGGAAGAAATTATGGAAGCAGTTAATGAAGCNGGAGGNGAATGTGAATANCATATGGTCGACAGCCCAGATGGTCATGANGGNTTTCTTCTGGCNGTAAAAGAAATTGGAGTNCATTTAGAAAGTTTCTTTTCTAAGATNGGTGNCAGATAGTTTTGNGTGNCNTTTTTNNNTNAGAACTGNGAATGAATGAAACAGGACTACGNTTNGNTTGGGAAATGAACAANAATGCTTAAAAGACTGACNTTTTCAACTACTATTGTTTNCTGTTTTTTGTTNTGTTTTTTGCAAGTNGATTTTTCTNTNGCTCAGAATATGACAATTGAGACTATTCCTCCTGAGGTAGATGAAAGNGGTAANACAACTGAGGAGAGAATTGACCAGATNGTAGTGACTTTAAGAATTCTTGCTGGAGCTGCTCTGGTTGGAACTGTGGGTTATTGGTGGCATACAAAACCAAAAAAGTTAGCCACAAAGAAAATAAATGCAACCGAAGCTGATCAGATTTACATAAAAGATGCAGCGGTTGGGTTTGAAACCAGTGGCACTTCTGAAGACGTGGAAGAAAATAACTGATTCGAGATCTTCAAGGAGAACTGAAAGCATAATGCTTTCTTGATTGGTAGGGTAATTTACTACGCGGACGTAGCTCAGCTGGTAGAGCATCACCTTGCCAAGGTGAGGGTCGCGAGTTCAAATCTCGTCGTCCGCTCAAATAGAGTAAATAAAGGTTAGTTGTTCACCAATGACTAGGAACAGATGACGGAAATTAAGACGACTATCGATTTTGACCCAGATTTTTTAAGGGAACGGTATAAGTCTGAACGTGATAAACGCATCCGGCCTGATGGCAATGAACAGTATCTTGAAGCAACGGGATCTTTTTTGCACTTTTCAAAAGATAATCGTGGGGGGAAAGTCCTTGAAAGAAAGTCATTTAGCAACGAAGTTGATGTAGTTGTTATCGGTGGCGGTTTCGGAGGTTTGATCGCCGGGGCACGTTTAAAGGATGCTGGAATTGACGACGTTCTTTTAATTGAAAAAGGTGCTGATTTTGGCGGAACTTGGTATTGGAACCAATACCCAGGTGCTCGTTGTGACGTTGAATCCTATATTTATCTGCCTCTTCTTGAAGAGGTAGATAAAATTCCTTCGGAGAAATATGCTTCTGCAACTGAGATACAAGAACATGCTCGTGCTATTGCTAATCGCTTTGGTCTAGATAAAAACGTTTACTTTCAGACGGAAGTTAAGACCACCCGATGGGACGCAAGTACAAGTCGCTGGATAGTCCTCACTGATAGAGGTGATGCGATAAAAGCTCGATTCGTAGTGATGGCTTCGGGTCCTTTGCATAAGTTGAAGCTTCCCGGAATTGCAGGTATAGATACCTTTGGTGGTCACATGTTTCATACCAGTCGTTGGGACTATGACTATACGGGAGGCTCCCCGAATGATGATCTGACGGATTTAGTCGACAAACGTGTAGCACTCATCGGTACTGGAGCTACAGCGATTCAGTGTGTTTCACATCTCGGCAAGGCCTCTAAACACTTGTATGTTTTTCAACGAACTCCTTCATCGGTTGATTTCAGAGGTAACAGACCTACGGATTCCGACTGGGCAGGGTCTCTTGAACCAGGTTGGCACAAGGAGAGAATGGAAAATTTCAACAATTTGGTTTCAGGGATACCTCAAGAAGTTGATTTAGTTGATGATTGCTGGACTGATCTGATAGGCAACATTGCCGACATGTACAGAAGAGGCGCAGTGGAACCTGATATGGACTTATTAGAGGTTCTTGAAATGGCAAATTTTGAAAAAATGGAGTCTATTAGAAAGCGAGTAGAGGAAAGCGTTGATGATCCTGAGATAGCAGAAGCTTTGAAACCGTGGTATGCGCTTTTCTGTAAAAGGCCATGTTTTGATGATGAATACCTGCCTACATTCAACAGGGAAAATGTTGACCTGATTGATACGGGTGGGCTGGGAGTAGAGAAAATTACTACTAAAGGCGTGGTCGTAGCGGGGCGAGAATATGAAGTGGACTGCATAATTTTTGCAACTGGGTTCGAAGTGGGTACTGGGTATGAACGTCGTGCTGGGTGCGAGGTATTAGGAGCTGACGGTAGAACGCTTACAGAGAAATGGGATGAACATGGAGTTTCAACTTTGCATGGGTTGCAAACAAGCGGGTACCCCAACTATTTCATGCTAGGTGCCAATCAAGGTGCTTTCACGGTTAATTTCCCTCACTTGTTAGAAGAGGCAGCAACAAATACTGTTTGCATAATTAAACACACTGTTGATGAAGGATATTTAACAGTAGATGTTTTGCAAGAAGCTGAAGATGAGTGGGTAAAAACTATAGTTGAAAAAGCTCGCGGGCCAATTGGTTCAGGACCTGGAAGCACAGAATGCACTCCTGGTTATTACAACAATGAAGGCCATTTAAATGAAAAAGCACGTCAAGGCGCCCCTTATGGTGGAGGGTCAGTTGAATTTTTCAAACTGATGGAAGACTGGCGTAACAACGGAGATTTTAAAGGTCTTAAATTCAACTAGTTTTGTAACTACCCGCTTCGACCACATGCGAATCGAGTCGTTATTATCACTTTGGAAGATAAGAAATATGGAGGGGTGTCCATGGGAGAATTAGACGGACGGGTTGCCTGCGTGACTGGCGGAACCCGTGGAATCGGAAGAGCCATAGCTGAAGCATTTTTGGAAGAGGGCGCCCAAGTTGTAATAAATGGAAGGAGTCCGGAAAAAGGGGAGCAAGCTCTTTCAGAGGTAGGAGCTGGGGAAAATTTGCATTTTATCTCTGGTGATGTAACTGACCAGTCTGTTTGTGAGAGCCTTGTAGATCAAACAGTTGAGCATTTTGGAAAAATTGACATCATGGTAAATAATGCCGGCGGAGGTGGCGATGCAGCTCCGTTAGTAGATATGAGTGACGAGATTTGGAATTTTGTTTTGAACTGGAATCTAAATCACCCTATGTGGTGTATGCGGCGAGCTTTAAAATATATGATCCCACAAGAATCGGGTCGAATAATCAACATCTCTTCTATGTATGGAAAAACTGTCATTCCAACTAATTCTCATTATGTGACCACCAAGCATGGGCTGAATGGCCTCACGAAGGTGGTGGCTCATGAGGTGGGGGCAATGGGAATAACAGTGAATGCATTATGCCCTGGTGGAATTCTTACTGATGTTATGAATAGTGATGGACGTGTTGCAGCCGAAGCACTAGGTATGGAATTTCAGGAATTTTTAGACATGATGGCTGCACCTTCAGCGATAAAAAGATTAAATGAAGTCGAAGATGTTTCTCTTGTAGCTGTTTTGTTGGCGTCAGATGCTGGAGCAGGGATTTCTGGTTCACTTATTAATGTCGACGGCGGCCAGGTGCCTTACTAAGCGAGGAGATTTAGAGATGGGAAAGTTAGAAGGAAAAGTTGCAGTAATTACTGCGAGTACTAGAAGTATTGGTAGGGCAATAGCAGAAATTTATTTATCTGAAGGTGCCAAAGTCGTAGTAAGCGGAAGAAGTGCTGAAAAGGGGGAACAAGCTCTTGCTGAAATGAACGCAGGAGAAAACGCCCATTTCATAGCCTGTGATGCTGTTAATCAATCGGAGGTTGAATCACTTATTGATGAAACAGTTAATCATTTTGGAAAACTTGACATTGTTGTTCTAAATGCAGGAGGCATTATGGGAGCCGCTCCTGTAGCAGAAATGACTGATGAAGTTTGGAATCATGCGTTAGATATAAATTTAAACCATACTTTCTGGGGCATGAGAAAAGCTTTGGGATATATGATTCCCCAGGAGTCAGGACGAATAATTGCAATGTCTTCGATGGAAGGGAAGCTGGCTAAAGCTACCCTGTCCAACTACACGTCAAACAAACACGCTATAAACGGACTTGTAAAAGTCGCCGCACACGAAGTAGGAACCCTCGGGATTACAGTTAATGCTATTTTGCCTGGTNTAGTGCTCACAGACATGTTCTATGAGTCAATGCCGGCCACTGCAGAAACTATGGGAGTTACNNTNGAGGAAGCAGCAGATATGTTNACTCAGCCNGCTGCNATNAAGNGNCCTAANACAGTAGAAGAAGTTGCCGCTGTGGCTTTAATGCTCGCCCGTGATGAAGCTCGTAATATCACAGGATGCTTGTTCCCTGTTGATGGCGGGACAATGCCATATTAAAAATATGTGATTAGATCACTCATTTATCCAAGATGGTGGTCTTTTGTCTAAATACGCCCGCATTCCTTCTTGGGCCTCTTCACCTTTAAAAAGGTTTGCGGATAGCTTGGATGTCCAAGTGAAAGCCTCTTCTACTTGCATTTGAGGTACCCGTACTGTTAGTTGTTTAGCAGCAGCGATTGCTTCGGGACCTCCGGCTTTAATATCAGAAACTATTTCTTGAATTACAGCGTCAATCTCATTGGCAGGAACTGCAGCATTAATGAGACCCATTCGCGCAGCTTCCGAAGCTGAAAAACGGTTACCTCGGAGAAAAGCCTCGCTTGCTTCAGCAGGCCGCATTTTCGGAAGACACAGTACAGAAATCATTGCAGGTGCAACGCCTATGCGAACTTCTGTAAAGCCAAATTTTGCTTCCTCTGTTGCTATTGANATGTCCATTGCAGCCGCGATNCCCATTCCACCTGCTACGCAGTGTCCGTTGATTTTCCCTATATAGGGTTTGGATGACTCTCTAAACCTTCCGAAAATTTGTAATGGGTCANTTGGCTTAGTTGAANATTTGCTCTCTTTGNGCGATGACCTTTCTGATAGATCTGCTCCTGCACAGAAAACCCGACCACTATTAGTCAGAATGATTACTCGTACGTCAGGGTTTTCTTCCGCTTCATCAAGAGTTTCAGTCAACTCTGAAGTCAGTCCCACGCTGAGAGCATTTCTATTTTCCTCATCTTGGAGAGTTACGGTTAAAACTCCACTTTCAAGNTCTGTGCCAATAAGNTTCATTACTCACTCCTTTTCNTGGGACCGTCTGTGGGNGGTCCAGCAAANGCTTGTGCAAGTTCCATCCATTCTTTTGCNATGNCTCCCTCTACTTCTAGNCNCGTATCTTCTAGATTTCTACGCTGGGTAACCACGAGACAGAAATCTTTAGCTAGTCCTTCAACCGAGTTCTGTGCATCTGAAGGCCCCCAAGCCCATATCTCCTTATTAGGTCCAGTTAATAAAACGTAAACTTCGTCTTCTGGCACCTCTAGACGCCTGTTGATATATGACCATTGGCGAGTAATGGCACCTAGATGAGCAATGTGACGAAGTCTCTCTGTATCTAGACGGTGACCCCCCACCGCATCAATTATGTCTTGCCCATGAGCCCAAACCTCCATAAGTCTTGCAGTCAGAAATGAGTTTGACCCCATAGAGGGCCCATACCAAATTACACGACTCGAATTTTCAAGTTTTGAGGCTGAATTTGCTAAATTTTCACGGCCCTCTCTCCATGAGGCCAGTAGGGCTTTAGGAGTAAGTGAACGATAGTGACCAAGAGTGAAGTCATCAGATGCTTCGGACCCATTAACGGCCGAAGCAATAAGATCATCTACAGAAGATCTAAATTTTTCAGGATCAGTTATTGCTATGGAAGCAGCATTATCGAAGTAAGTTAAATGCCCGACCTGATCTGCAACATTCCATCTGTCGCTCGAAGTGGGTGTTGCCCACATATGAGGATCTAGTTTCGCGAGGATGTCGTCGAGAGCCTGTTGCTCTGCAATAAGGTCTGCGATTGTTTCATTTATATCCATTTGATTCCTTAAAACTAAACAGTTTGGTTCTGATATTGACTCCTCGAAGTTAATCCAGTGAGTATCAGATCTAGAGCTTCGTCAGCTGCTTGTTTAGGTGAAGACCTGAGAGAGCCAATAACTTCTGGCCTGGAGAAGTCTCTTCCTATTCCTGCCATAAGTCTTGCTATTGCAGCTGTATCAACGTTCTCAATCTCACCTTTTTCAACAGCTATATCTAATAAGCGGTGTGTAATAGCAATCAGATAAGAGTTGTGGTCTTCAATTAATTTTTGGGCTGCTGGGACTTTTTGCAGGTCCAGAGCGAAAGCTTCTGTTGTTTTTGCAGCGGCTACATTAGCTGCCTGAAGATAGGTGCGAATGGCTTTTAAAGGTTGCATATTGGGTGATATAGCTGACATAGCCGTTCTGCCTCTAGCCCATAGATTTCTCTCGATAACTATGAGAACAAGTTTTTCCTTACTTGGGGCCAGGCTGTAAAGCGTTCTTAAAGAACAATTGAGGTTTTTCGCAATTTCTGCCATTGTTAGATGAGCGAATCCTTTATTAAAAAGTTTTCCCAAGCCTGATAGAAGATTGCGTTGACGATCAGTGAGTTCAGTCTCTTTTTGTTTTGAAAGGACTAATTTTGGAGGACGAATATCTTTTAGATAGAAGTCGATACTTGCTGTACGCGTTTTAAGCACTGTGCCTTTCATTGTTTTCTAGCCTCCGACCAAGTTTTTCCTTCTTCAACATCTATGTCACGCGGAAGGCCGAGCACTCTTTCAGCAACGATATTTCGTTGAACAGCGAATGTTCCACCCCCGAGAGTGAGAGCGGGGGAGAAAAGGAACCCAAAATGCCATATTGGGTCACTGGTGGGGAAGTTCCTTTTATCGACGTTTACTTGGGTAGGTCCGGAGCTTAATGATGGATCAATTTTTCCTGAGGGGCCTGATCCTTTAATCATTCCTGAAGCGTTACAAAGATTTTTAGCTGTTTCCATTACATTTTGTCCGTGGTGGTCAGCCATCAACTTTTGGATGGAGGCTTCAGGTCCTGGAGTTTTTCCCGCAAGTCTTGCACTCAGAGTTCTTAATCTATTGAGTTTGAGAATTTCAGATTCACAGTAAAGAGTAATTAATTTTTGTCGGACAATAGGGTCAGTCTCCTCACCTGAGCTCTTCACTAAGTCGAGCAGAGTATCGACGGAAGGACCATCTCCCCACAGAGATCCTCCGGCGGACAGTGAGACACGTTCATTGGCCAGCGTCATTCGTGCCAATCTCCACCCATCACCTTCTTCCCCTACTAGAAGTTCAGCGGGAAGTCTAACATCATCGAAAAATACTTGATTGAATGAGTGGGCGGTAGTCATGTCAACTATTGGTTCCATGGAAATCCCGGGAAGGTCCATAGGGCATATGAAATAAGAGATCCCATGATGCTTAGAAGTGTCAGGGTTAGTTCGTGCTATCAGTATCCCGAAAGCAGCTCGGTGAGCGTGACTAGACCAAATTTTAGATCCATTGACTACATATTCGTCACCATCACGTACAGCTCGAGTTGAAAGGTTAGCTAGATCAGAACCTGCGTCTGGTTCACTAAATAATTGACACCAGAAATCTTCACCGTTTAGAAGTCGGGGGAGAAAACGTTTTTTTTGCTCATCCGTGCCGGCAGCCACAATTGTTGGACCTGCCCAACCTATTCCTATCGGATTGGCAGGTCGACTAATTCGAGCCTTTCTGAGTTCTTCATCGATTATCAATTGGTGCATTGGTTTAGCAGAAAGCCCCCAAGGTTCAGGCCAGTGGGGCACCACATATCCAGCNTCAACCAATTCTTGTTTGCTTGGATCTGGGTTCTTGGAGATCCATTCCCTTATTTCTATTCGTCTAGGGTCATCTTCAGGTGGAAAATCAAAATCCATAATTAGTTGATAAGTCCTTCAGGTATGTCCACTATTCGAGCACGAAGCCATTCCCCAAAACTTTTAGCTTGGCCGTCTTGCCTTGTTGAAGACGCAACACCCTCTTCTAAAAGACTATGAACTAAAAAGTTGAGCGAAAATATGTTAGGTAGTCGATATCGGTCTATTTGCAACTCAGCTGTCTCAGGTAAAAGTTCTTGAAATTTTTCGGTTGTTAAAAAATTATCTAACCAAAGCCAGGCATCTTTGTTTCTTGCAAAAACCCCAAGGTTTGCATTGCCTGTCTTGTCGCCAGATCTTGNTCCTACTAGGANTCCAAGAGGAGCTTTAACAGTTTTCCCAAAATCACCTACAGGAACTTCACTCTCTGGGGGGGCGATATAAACAGGGTCTCCCAAGATGACAGATTCGACAATGGTTCTTTCGCCATCGAGGATAATCACGTGTTGTGGGACCAAATCACTTGGGATCAGAGCCGGCCAATGAATTCCAAATGGTCGAGCATTTCCTCCACCTCCTACACCGAACATGCCAGGGATTGTTGCTAAACCAAGTTCATTTACGGAATTGAATATCGCCCTACCAACCTTTTTTTCATCTGAGTCCTTTACAGTTATTCTCCATAAAGCAACTGCCTCTTCATTAGTTTGGGGGTCTTCTTTATCGGTCCTAACAACTTTTGTTTTTACAGACTCAAAGTCTTCAGGTTCATGTGGGCATGCTTTCCAAAAGGCCTTTTCCACCAGTTCTGCTTTTTCTTTGATATCTAAACCAGTCAAGGCGATAGACATGTCGGTTCTGTAACCCCCGAGTTTATTCATTGATATTTTCAAAGTTTCTGGTGGTGGCTCACCTTTTACGTTCTCAATCAGAACTCGGTCAGTTGAAACTTGTTTTAATTCCAAAGTATCGAATCTCGCAGTTACATCAGGGCCTAGATAGGAGGGTGAGCCGATTTCGTAAAGAAGTTGCGAGGTGACAGTCCCTATAGAGACTTCACCACCTGTACCTTCGTGTTTTCCGATTATGGAAGAACCATCATCGGCGATATCTGCCCAAGGAAAACCAGTTCGACTCATCCCATTCACTTCGGTAAAGAAAGAATAGTTTCCACCCGTTGCTTGAGTTCCACATTCGATTACATGGCCTGCTACTACGGCACCGGCAATAGCATCCCAATTATCTTTTGACCATTGATGATGCCATGCTGCGGGCCCGCAAACAACAGCGGCATCAGTTACACGACCTGTTATAACAATATCAGCGCCTTTATTGAGTGCTTCGACAATACCCCAACAGCCTAAGTAGGCATTAGCGCTTATGTAGCTTTCCAATTCAGTTATTGCGTCTCCGGTGTCCATGTGTTTGAAGTCGATTCCCGCATTAGTTAGTTCAGGAATACGTGACAAGATGTTGTCACCTTCTACGTATGCAATTGAAGGACTTAGTCCAACTTTTTCTGCTACTTCAGCGACAGCCTCGGCACAACTTGCTGGGTCCAGTCCACCGGCATTGCTTATAACTTTTATATTTTTTTCCATGCATGTGGTCATTACTTGTTCCATCTGAGTCACAAAAGAACGTGCGTAACCACCATTTGGTCTCTTGGCTTGCGTTCTGGCCAAAATCAACATTGTAAGTTCGGCTAACCAGTCGCCGGTTAAAACGTCTATAGGTCCGTCATTGACCATCTCAGAGGCGGCGGAAAGACGATCACCATAAAAGCCCGAGCAGTTAGCTATGCGAATCGGATCAGTCATTTTCACCTTTCTTATTTTCACCAACAGGATTTATAACCAGAAGTGGGGCTCCATTATCCAACTGTTGATTCTCGCTAACNAGAATTTCAGCGACAATTCCCTCGTAAGGAGCTTTAACGTGGTGCTCCATTTTCATTGCTTCAAGAGTTAGGAGTGTGTCACCGGTGGCAACCGTATCTCCGCTAGAAACTCTAATTTCAAGAACGACTCCAGGCATTGGTGCTACAAGGCTACCTTCAGCTATTTGGAGCATTGGGGGCTCGAAACGCGGAAGGATCTCAAAAGAAACCGTTCCTTCGTTGGTCTGAAGATGGATGTTTCCTTGTCCTTCGGTGATCATAGATGTCACTCGTTCAACTTCAATTTCGGCCTCAATATGTTCTTTCGACCAGTGGTGAATTTTCGCTGTGATGCCATTATTAAAGACAAAAGATCCATCCCGTTCACTTTTGTAAGAGACAGTAATTTTTTCACCAGAATATAAAAGAGAAACTTCTTGAGCAGGAAGGCGACCATTACGCCACCCACTTGGTATGGATTTCAGCACGCCAGCGCTTCTCCGATTTTTGCCTTGAATCCAAAGTGCAGCTGTAATGGCTGCTTTTTCAATTTCATCTTCGGTCAACTTAACTTTTGGTTCAGGAGAGTTGGCTTCAATGAAATCGGTCGTTGTTTTGCCTTCTATAAAGCTCTTGTGTCTGAGAGTTGAAATTAGAAAATCACGATTTGTGGTTACCCCAGCCAAGTGCAGTTTCTCCAAAGCTGTTGCTAGTTTCAATGTTGCTTCGGTTCGGTCTTCTCCATGAGAGATAACTTTTGCCAGCATCGGGTCGAATTCAACTCCTACAAAAGAATTTTTCTCTACACCGGAATCCCAGCGCACGGACGGTTCCAGGGGAGGAGAGAATGCCAGAATCTCACCTACAGCAGGTAGAAAATCTTTCGAAGGGTCCTCTGCATATAAGCGAGCTTCTATAGCGTGCCCTTTTCGCATCAGACTCTCTTGGGTAAATGAGATGGTTTCACCTGAAGAAATTTTTAATTGTTCACGGACAAGATCTACACCAGTTACGGCTTCAGTAACTGGATGTTCCACCTGGAGTCGGGTATTAACTTC